>CAZLYG010000242.1:0-7923 GCA_964563075.1 uncultured Steroidobacteraceae bacterium
GTTAGGGCCCTCCGACGCAAGCCGCTGAGAGGCGGTGGCCTCGTCGAGCCCCACAAGTTTGCTGAGATCCGCCTGTTGAGCCCGGTCCGGTGTAGTGGCCCCGGCCGGGCTCGTGCCAATCAGTGTGGTGCTCATGGTAGATAGATCTGCTCACGCATCTTGCCTAGGCTGCCACCGTTGGTCGCCAGGTGGCATCCGCACTTCTGCTTAGCGCATCGAATCTTCCGATAACCGATGCTTACACGATGGATGCACCGGTATCCGATGACGACTCAGCAACGGCTTCGCTGCTGCTGAGACGTGCGCTGGTGGCGCTTGCACTGGGCCTGCTGGGTTGGCTGTGCCTGCGGGTGTTGGGACCCTTCCTCTCCCCGATCCTGTGGGCGATCATCCTGGCGTATGTCACCTGGCCCTTGTACAGGCGACTGCGGGCGCACATGCGCAGTTTCCACAGAACAGCCGCTACGGCGATGTCGTTGCTCGTGGCAGGCACGGTGGTCGTTCCCATTCTCGTGTTGCTCGTGCTCGTGCAGCGTGAGCTCGTCGGTGCGTACAAAGACTTCGCCGCCTACTTGACGCACGGTCCCCATGCACTACCTGCGGCCATTCGGGATCTGCCTTGGATTGGCTCGTGGCTGCAGGAGAGCCTCGACCGCTACAGCAGCGATCCTACCGCGCTGGGCCGCGAGCTCACGGGCTGGGCGCAGCACTGGGGCAGTCAGCTTGCCGAATTGCTCGGGGATGCCGGACGCAACCTGGTGAAGCTGTTCGTGACGATTCTCACGCTGTTCTTCCTCTACCGCGACGGCGACGCCCTGGTCGCTCAGGTGCAGCGCGTCGCGACACGTTTCTTCGCAGATCGGTTGGATCGTTCCATGCATGCGGCGGCGGCCATGACCCGCGCCGTCGTGTACGGTTTGCTGGTTACCGCGCTCGCCCAAGGCTCGATCGCTGCCATCGGCTATCGGATCGTGGGCCTCGAGGCTCCCATACTGCTCGGGGCCATCACGGGCCTGCTCTCGACCGCCCCTCTCCTGGGCACCGCGTTCGTCTGGGTGCCGCTCGCAGTCGGGCTCGTGGTCACAGGGCACACCTGGCAGGGCGTGGTGCTGCTCGCATGGGGCGCCCTTCTCGTACATCCGGTGGATAACGTGCTCAGGCCCCTGTTGATCAGCAACGTCACGCGTGTCCCGTTTCTGCTCGTCATGTTGGGAGTGCTCGGCGGCCTGGCCGCCTTTGGTCTCATCGGTGCATTCGCCGGCCCCGTGCTGCTGGGCATCGCCACATCACTGTGGAACGACTGGGCCGCTCCGGGCACCGGACGGGGTGCTTGATGGCCACCGGACCAGGGAGGTCGGGTTCCCTGGAATGGTGGAAATTGCGTACGGCATCGCGGTCCCGGCCCCTGCAGGGGATGAGTCTAGGATGCGCGGCTTTCCATGACGAGCAGCCCGGTCGCGGTGCTCGAGATCGGCACATGATAGTTCTGGTAAACTGCGGCGGCGCTGCCGTGCAGCGCGCCTCTGGCCGCCAGCCACATGAGCAGCTCCACGCCCTGCGAGCCCGCCTTCTCGATCAAATCATGGTTGGTGTAGCGCGTCAGGGAGAGCGGATCGCTCACCAGGCGGTGCATGCACAGCCTGGCGAACTCCTGGTTGATGAAACCCGCCCGCGCTCCATCGAGCTGATGCGACAGCCCGCCCGTTCCCACGATGACCGCTCGACAATCCCGATCGTAATGAGAAAGGGCCTGTCCGATCGCCGCGCCGAACTTGAAGCACCGTAACGGCGAGGGCAGCGGATGCTGTACGGTATTGATCGAGACAGGCACGCTCCTCACCGGCCAGGCACCGCCCCCTGGCCACAGCAGCGACATCGGAATGGTAAACGCATGATCAACCAGAAGGCCTTGCAGTAGGCCTCCTCATCCCGCAGAAACTCCTCACGATTGCAGGCATCGTTGAATGAGAAGCACATCCGGTTCAGCGCGTAGCCTCGCATCGCCTCGCGAGGTCAGAAAATCGTGGTGCCGGGAATGGTATTTGCGAATTCCGAGATCATCGCAGGGGTTCCTGTCGTAGGGTGTTCGCGAACTCAGGTTTGGTGGCGGTAAGGATCTGTGCCACGGCGGTCCGATCCTGCACTGACAGCCGCGCAGAGGCCGCACTCTGGTCACGTCCGTCGAGAATGTCAGCGAGGCGTCGATAGATGAACTGCCGTGCGCAGTCCGGCAACGCATCGAACGAGCTTCCGGCGATCTTGCCCGCAATCGGCGCAGCGTTGCTGAACAACATCGCCTGAACCAGCGGTTCCGCCATATGACGGATCGCCTCCTGCGTCCGTGGCTGCAGGCTCTCCCAAGGCAGAGTCGATTCAGCCCCGGGTGACTCTCTGGACAGCAGGGTCCGCGCCTTGAAGTTGAGCCGGGTGATCAGATTGTAGACGGTCGTCTGGTGCTCCAGGACCAGCAGTGCCACGACGTCGCTCTTGTCATTGGGATAGGGCGTCGTGTCGAGCAACCCCACGAGATCTGTCCGCTTGCGCGGTGCGATGCGAGCATCCTGCAGGAACTCCTTCTCGGAATGCGCCAGGATGTTGCCGAGGTGACTCTGCTCGCTGCTTCCGCCAGTCACATACCATCCCGCCCAGCGTTTTCTATCGGTGTTTCGTCCGACACCGGGCTCGAGATCGCCGTACCCAGGAGCATACCGTTCACGTCCACGGGTGAGGACGCGACGAGGAACTCCGGGACGCCACCGCCTGCCAAGGAGAACTTGTCATGACACGCGAGGCACCTGAGGACCTCTCTGTCGAACCTCGCACGTGCGGCCTCGTGATTGTCCAGCGTTTAGAACACCGGACCCAGGGAGCTATCCATCGCGACCATCTCGAGCAGCCCCGATCCCTGAACCCAGGCCACGAAGGTGTCCTCGTTAAAGTAGAGGGCTCGCGGGGTCGCAGCTTCGATCCACTCGATCTGCAGGCTCGTTTTCGAGAACACCAGTGTCTGGGAGCTGGGATCGATCTGCAGCGCCTTCAGCAACGAGTCCAGATAGCCGCGCGAGCCCTGGAACTGCAGTTGCAGCTCACCGCGCTCCAGACGGAGCTGCAGCCGGGCAGCGCGGTTGTTCAGCGCGTTTCCGGAGTATCCGATCACCGGATACTCGTAGTCGTAGCGCAAGGCAGACAGTCGCGCAGGCTCGCCGGCGCGGCCCTCCTGAACGGAGAGCATCAAGAGAACGCACAGCGCGACGAGGGCGCTCCGCATCAAGGTTGCGCCTCCAGATAGGCCGCGACCGCCTGCATTTCGTGCAGCCGGAGATTCTGCGCGACGCCGTGCATCACTGCGACGTTGCGCATTTGGACTGAAACGAGCCAAGCTGCTTCAGTACATACTGGGAGCTCTGTCCGGCCAGGCGCGGAAAGTCGGCCACACCATGGGCATCCGGGCCATGACAGGCCGCGCACGCGGGAACCCCTTCGGCCGCGATTCCGTGCCCGTAGATCTCGCGGCCGCGCGCAATTTGCGCCGGATCGCCCGCCTTGCGGGGCTGCGGCTTCTGGCCGGAGTAGTATTTGGCGAGCGCATCGATCGTTCATCGTTGAGCTCACCAGCCATGCCCCACATGTAACCGATGGCATCCGGATCGCCACGAGTCTGGCCGCGAAAGTTCTTCAACTGGCTCGCCAGATAGTTCGCATTCTGCCCGGCCAGCGCTATCACTCGCAATCCTGATGCCCAACACTTCGTTACTCGCGCGAGCGTGAACGGGGTCTCAATTCCGCCACGGATGCGGGGCTGTGCAGCGGCCTCTGGCGTGCCAATTGCACATTCTGTTACACCGTCGAATCATCGACGCAAGCGCCCCCGCGAGAGATCGATGCCGGCCAGTCCCCTCCTCCGATCCGCGCAGCCAGACGAAGGCATTGTGCCGCGGGGTCCCAGCGCACTCCCGACCGAACCACGCATGTCGGCGCCCGAGTCCGGAGGAGATATCTGGTCCCGCTGGCTCTTGCATACTCGTCATGGCGGCGATCCGGCGCTCGAGCAAATCGTACGTGCCGAGCTGCAGCCATACGCGAAGCGAGTGCTCGACGGCGCCCAGCTCTCTCCCGGGATGACGCTGGCGGACGTCGGCGCAGGTGAGGGACTCATCGCCTTTCACGGCATCGAGCGCATCGGGCCCTCATTGCGCGTTATCCTCACAGATGTCTCCGTACCGATGTTGCGTCATGCCGAAGCGCTCTCAGTCGCTCGAGACGTGCGGCGGCAATGCTCATTCATTGCCTGTCCCGCAGACGATCTCAGGGCGATTCCGGACGCCACGGTCGACGCAGTCACCACACGGGCCGTGTTGGCTTACGTCGCGGATAAGGCGGGGGCACTGCGAGAGTTCTACCGGATCCTCAAGCCAGGCGGCCGTCTGTCGCTGGCTGAGCCGATCTTCTATGATGATGCAATCGCTGCGTGTGTGTTGCGCACCCAAACAAAAAAGGGGCAGCTGGACCCTATCTGGTCCCTCATGCATCGCTGGAAGGCGGCTCAATTTCCGGACACTCCGGAGGGCATGGCGGCGACCCCCATTACAAACTTCTCGGAGCGCACTCTCCTTGAATCGATCCGGGCTGCAGGCTTCGTGCAGCCCCACATGGAGCTTCACATCGATATGTCACCGGCACGCGTCACTTCCTGGACGACGTTTCTGAATACGTCTCCGCATCCGCTGGCGCCGACGCTCGAGCACATACTGAATACCCAATTTAACGACGAGGAGCGCAGGCGATTCGAAGGGTCTCTGCGTGCGCACGTTGAGTCGGGGGAAGCTCAGTGTGTGGAACGCACAGCATATTTCACTGCTATGAGACCTGCGCGCTAGCGTCCGTGCACCTAGGCGTCACTTCTGTTGGATCGAGCGAAGATAGTCCACCAGCAGCCCGATCAGGGCTTGGGTGCGGTACTCGGCTTGCGGGTCGCTGCTCGTGCTCGAAGCCCGAAAAGCCCATCCCCACACAGGCATGTTGCGTGTCCCATGCGGCGCCAAGGGTATGCGTCCGTCGATCACAGATCGCACGCGGTCCACCGGAAACGCGCCTCCTTGCCTGGCGGCGATTCCAGTGAGGTCCGGCACCCCCACTTTGAGACTCAGAGCCACCGGTCCATCACCGTGCCCCTGTTCACCGTGGCAGCTTGCGCAGTGCTCCTGATATAGCTCCACGCCAGTGTAGTTCGCGAGGTCCTCGAGGGGCCCTGCGTGTGCACGCCCAGAAACCGCGCACGCCAGCATCGCAACGCAGACCGCCGATGATATGAAAGCGCTGGACGGCCCGCGATTTCCGCTCTCGGTGACTGGCACAGCACGGTTTTCCACGGCAAATGACTCCTCGACCGAATGGAAGCTCACGGCAGCGCGGCCTCGAACCCCTGGACGGCGCCCGCAGAGGGGGGATCGGAGCGCTGCAGCGGGTCTCGCACTTGCCGTGAGAAAAAACCGGATTGCAGGCCTTCCCTCGCGGCCTGCACTTGCGCGTGTGTGGTGAAACCCGCAGCTCCATCAATCAGGCTGCGGATCTCGGGTGGAGCGAACTCACACCACTCCACGGCGACGCCAGTGGCCTCGGAGCGCACCACGTAGCCCCTCACAGGCCTGCACTCGCCCCCATGGAAGCCCACCTGCTCGATCTGTACGTGGACCTCCGTCCAGGCGGAGAGCCGCGACGGTACGCCTTCCACGAACCCACCGCTCAGGCTGACGTCCCGCAAACGCCCCACAGCGAAGGAATCGGGCCGCCACCTGAGTCTCACGCTCAGCTGCGTGGGTATTCGTTTTCCCCACCTGTGCTCCACGCTACCGCTCCGTCACCGCCGATGAGATGAGCGTCGCACGAGGCGACGGGCAGCGCATCCGTAGATCCACTTAGTGGGGTACATCGCTCAACTCGATGGTGTCGCGATAATCGGGGACTTCCACCGCCCCGCCCAGATCGTGTTGGATGCGGTATCTCGAGACGTCGCTTGCCAGAGGCTCGCCGAGTCACGAATGTCCGGCGTGGTCGGACCTTTAGGGCCCGGTTGCGCGCATCCCCGGCGAAGGCGTCGAGATGCTGGACCACCCTGGCTGAGCTGAATACGTACAACAGCGGATCCTCGGCACGGCGCGTCAGGTACACGATAAATGGCGAGGTACGGCAACCGAGGTGCTCACATGAGATCAGACACAGACATCAAACGAGACGTGGAGGCTGAGTTGAAATGGAATCCCGAGGTCGATGAGATCGACATCGCGACGAAGGTGAAAGACGGCACGGTCACCCTGTCCGGTTTCGCGCGCAACCTGTACGAGAAGCATCAGGCGGAGGTGAGCGTGAAGCGTGTGATGGGCGTCACCGCCATTGCGAACGATCTGCAGGTTCGACCGCTCGATGCCAACCGGGCCACGGACCCCGAGATCGCGCGCCATGCGGTCGCTGCACTCAAGCTGGAGCTACCCTATACGTGGGACCAGATCAAGCCGATGGTGCGCAGCGGCCAGGTGGTCCTGGAAGGGACCGTCGAGTGGCAGTTTCTCAAGGCGCGGGCGGAGTCGGCAATACGGCAGGTGCACGGAGTCACCGAAGTACGCAACTCCATCCGTGTGCACCCCAAGATCGCCGTCCACGACATACAGTCGAGGATCGAAGCCGCCTTCAAGAGGAATGCCCAGGTCGATGCCGACCATGTCGCTGTACGCGTGAGCGGCTCCGAGGTGACCCTCAGCGGCGAGGTGCGCTCGTGGGCGGAACGCGATGAAGCCGAACAGAGCGCGTGGTCGGCTCCGGGAGTCACCAAAGTGATAGACGATCTCAGGGTCAGAACCTGACCGGCTCTCCTGTGACTCGCCTGGATCATCGGCCCGTCTGTACGGCGGGCCGATGAACGAAGACGCACCGAAGCTCGGCAGCAGCCACGGCTCCGCCACCATCTGTGCCCACGTGCCGTTGATCGAGAGCAGGCTTGCAAGCCAGAACGTTCCGAAACGCGGTAGTTGCCACGCCGTTTCATCGGCTTCTCACCTCGGAGGGAAACTCCGCAATGCGGCTTGGACGACTGCACGGATCGAGGTCTCGGAACGTTGCGAGTCCGAGCTCGTCAGCTCTTTTCCTGCACCCCCGTGCCAAACGGGCATACGGCTGACGGGATCGAACACATCGACGGCCAAGGTCCCTTCGCGATACTGATGTACATCAATCTGGGGACCCCAGAAGGCGCTTCCCCACCACTCGGAATATACCGTGAGATCGGGAACGAAGTAGGGGCGTGGGTAGGATTGGACGTCGATACGATCGCGCGTGCCGATGGTGAAGTCGATGATGAAATCGGCATCAGCGGGATTCTCAACCTCCGTGAACCCCTTATGGGTCAGCTCGGTTTCGATCGCTTTTCTTGTACGTTCAACGACCAGCGGGTTACGCGAGGGGTGGTGCTCCCGGGCCAGCCACGCGAAGGTGTGATAGCCGGAAAACATTGCCGACTCGTCGTAGTCCATCCAGTCCCGCTGGGATACGCAAGCGGCGAGAAGTACGGCCATTGCGGCCACGCATGCATATCCGCTACCGGCCCGGAGAATCCGAAACACGCGCCTCTCACAGAGCGACATCGCAGTGCCTCACTCAATGCCATGCCCCACGACAATCGCAAACATCAGCAGAATTAGTGCGACGATGATTGCAATCGTGATGTGACGTCGGTGCGGCGACATGGTCCTAGCGCGCACGCGTGCGACGCATCCGTGCGGGTATGGCAATGGGCACGAGGGCGGTGCTGCGCCAATGAGTCGCTGGGACAGCCGCAGCGAAGCATTCCGCGAGCCGGCTCGGCGGAATTCAATGCCAGGATCTTTGCGCGCACCAGCGAGCGATGGGCCTTGTAGAGCTCGAATACTCGGC
>CAZLYG010000243.1:0-6796 GCA_964563075.1 uncultured Steroidobacteraceae bacterium
GTTCTTGCGGCCGGACCAGAAGCGCAGCCGCTCGCGCACCGAGCCCGACACGGCGAGCGCTGTGGCGCCGGCTGCACGGAGCACGCGCTCCACTTCGGCCACTTCTTCCGTGACCTCATCCGGGGTGCCGTCGGCTTCCGCCAGAAGAATGGCAGCCGCACTCAAGTCGTAGCCCGCCTTGACGAACGGCTCGACGGCGGCGCTCGCCTTGCGATCCATCATCTCCAGGCCTGCCGGGATGATGCCGGCCGCGATGATTGCGGCCACGGCATCACCGGCTTTGCCGACATCGTCGTACGAGGCCATCACCACTCGCGCCAGAGCAGGTCGTGGCACGAGCTTCACCAGCACCTCGGTGACAACGAGCAGCAGCCCTTCGGAGCCGATGGAGAGAGCCAGCAGGTCCAGGCCCGGCCCATCCAGGGCACCCCCGCCGAGCTCGATCAGTTCCCCTTCAATGGTGTAACCGCGGACTGCGAGCACGTTGTGCACGGTGAGTCCGTACTTGAGACAGTGCACGCCACCGGAATTCTCTGCGACGTTGCCGCCTATGGTGCAAGCGAGCTGCGAGGACGGATCGGGGGCGTAATAAAGACCGTATGGTGCGGCGGCCTCCGAAACCGCGAGATTGCGAACACCGGGCTGCACTCGCGCCGTGCGAGCGAGGGGGTCGACGTTCAGAATGCGATTCAATCGGGCGAGTGAGAGCACGACGCCGCAGGGATGCGGCATCGCGCCGCCGGACAGACCCGTGCCCGCGCCGCGAGCGATGACCGGAACATCCTGGTCACGGCAGGCTCGTAGCACTGCGCCGACTTCGGCCTCGGTCCTGGGAAGAGCGACCGCGACAGGGAGCTGGCGAAAGGCGGCGAGTCCGTCGCACTCGTAGGGACGTAACTCTTCCTCGCTGGCGAGCACGCATTCTGCCGGCAATACGGCACGCAGGGCTGACACGATCGCTTGCGCTGCGCCCGGGGACAGAGTGCGGTTCGGGTCGCTCCAGGCCGGCTCATCGGAGCGGGAGCCCAGGCGATTGAAGTCCTGCTGCATGGGTGGAATCGTAACCGGTTCATGGACTCCGGGGCACTTTCCGGTGGGTGGCGGAGGCCCTGTGATATATAGCCCTCATGCATGCGCGCGTGGAAACGTCCCCGGCGAGCCACAAGACCGTCGACTACGTCGTCATCGGTGCCGGCTCGGCCGGCTGCGTCGTTGCCAACCGCCTGAGCGCGGACGAGCACCGCTCCGTGCTCCTGCTCGAGGCGGGGGGTGTGGACGACCATGTGCTGCTGAAAATGCCGCTTGCCTTCCTCAAGGCGATGTTCCAACCCCAGTTCACCTGGAGCTATCGCAGCGAGCCCGAGCCGGCCCTCAACGGCCGCACCCTCTGGCTGCCGCGTGGCAAAGTGCTTGGAGGCACGTCCTCGATCAACGGAATGTTCTACATGAGAGGCCATTCCCGTGACTTCGACTCGTGGCGCGACATGGGCTGTGAAGGCTGGGGATACCGCGACGTGCTGCCTTATTTCAAGCGCATGGAGACCAGCTGGCGCGGCGCCAACGAATATCACGGAGCCAGCGGTCCCTTGAGCGTCGTCCCCATCGACACGAGCCGCCTCCTGCACGAGCCCCTGATGCAGTCCGCGGCTGCCGCTGGGTTCGGTGTTACCGAGGATTTGCACGGCGCCTTGGAAGAGGGTTTCGCGCGCGGTGAAGTCACGATCGACAAAAAAGGGCGGCGCGCCAGCGCCTCACGCGCCTATCTGCATCCGATTGCCGGTCGCCGCAATCTCTCGATAGAGACGCATGCGCTGACGCACAAGGTCCTCATCGAGAACGGCCGGGCCGTTGGCGTCGAATACACCCGGCACGGTCAATTGCAACGCGCATTCGCACAGCAGGAGGTCATCCTCTGTGCCGGCACTTACAACTCCCCACAGCTATTGATGCTGTCGGGCATCGGTCCGGCAGATGAGCTGCGGGGCCTAGGGATCGAGCCCCGGGTCGACCTTGCGGGGGTCGGCGGCAACCTGTCCGAGCACGCGCGGGCGCCGGTGGAATTCGCGGCTCGACAGCCGATCACGTTCCTCAACCAGCTACGCCTGGACAGAGTGGCGCTGTCCGTGGCTCGCTGGGCGCTGTTCGGCAGCGGCGCATTCGCTACTCAGATCAACAGCTGCAACGTGGTGATCAGGACGACTCAGGATCTGTCGCAGCCGGACGTGCAGCTGATGTGCAATCCCGTGCGGATGGACGCGAAGATGTGGTTCCCTGGAATTGGGCAACGGCAGGAGCATCGCATCACCGCGGATGTCGTGCTGCTGCATCCGCGCAGCCGGGGCCGTCTCAGCCTGCGCTCCGCGGATCCTCGTGATCCGCCGCGGATCCAGCTGAACCTGCTTTCCGACCCGGCCGATGTGGACACATTGATCCGGGGTATCGGTGTGGCGCGCGCCATCTATCGCAGCGATCCTCAGGCCTCGCTCACGGGAAGGGAGTTGAGACCGGGAGCGGAGCTGACTTCGAGGTCCGATCTCGAGAGTTATCTGCGCGACAACCTCGCCGTTACACAACATCCCGTTGGGACGTGCGCCATGGGGGTCGGCCCGGAAGCGGTGGTGGATCCTCAGCTTCGTGTGCGTGGCGTTGAAGGGCTACGCGTGGTCGATGCTTCGATCATGCCCACGGTGCCGGGCGCTAACACGAACGCCGCGTGCATCATGATCGGCGAAAAAGGCTCCGACCTGATCCTCGGTCGAAGGGATCGGGGCGCGGTGCGATCCTGATCCGGCGCCGCCAGCGCCGAACGGGCAGGGTGCGCGCCTTTGATCCCTCTCTAGCGCAGTATGGCAAGCCGGCCGAGGTTGGCCTGCACCACGGGATCGGAGCATCCGACATGTGCGTACCAGCGCCGAACGGCTTCGGCGACGATCTTGCACATATCGGCTACGTCGTTGCCGTCACCTTCGGGCGCGCGCGATCGTTCGGGCGCGAACCGGCTCGGTGGAGTGCGGGCGAGGCGCCGCAAGCGCAGACGTCGTAACGCCTTCGCGGGTACTCGCGCCTCGGCGTCGCCTGTAACCGCGCGCTCGGCCAACATCTTCGACACGCGCTCGTAGTCAAGCTCATGCGAATCGCCGTCGGTCCGCAGGGGGCGCATCCAGTCAGCCAACCACTTGCGAATGCCGTCGTGCGAGCTGCGCAGCTCGGGATCGGAAAGGGCTACGGCAATGCTCGGCAGGTCGACGGATTCGCGCGCGGCGGCATCCCAGCTCTGCTCATCGAGCATCTGATCGATATCGGCCAGGTAGGCGGTGAGCATTTTCGAGCTGCAAGGGCGCACCCGCGTGCCGGACACGGCAACGGCAACGACTGACTTGACAGGAGCGGCTCGCTCTCGTGTGTGGGAATCCATGAATTTTCCTCGGCTAACGTTGCGCAGTACGCCTGGATCTTCCGCCCGCAGCACGGCGCTTCATGCGCCGTGGGGTGCTGCGAGCAGGGGTGCCTGTGTCCTCGACCCGCGCCTTGCGTCTGACTCTCTTCCAGATCTTGCGTGCGGAAGCGGCCAGTTTGCGAGCGCGCTTCGCCTCGCGCTTGGCTTCTTTCACCCGCTTGCGTGCACGCTTGAGCTCTTCTTTGGCAATGCGTACACGCTGTTTGGCGACCTCTGCCTGAAGCCTCGCGCGCTCAACGGGCTCGGCCGGCGCCTGCTCGGCGTCGCCTGAAGAATTCGACCCTGGAGAGACTTCCGCACTGCCCGTCTTTTTCATTTGCTGCCCGAAGCTCAGGCTGTCGAATGCAGTCTCACATATGCGGCAAGCCGATGCCACCGCGCCCGACACCCGGCTGCAGCTGCAACGCGTCGCTTATCCACAGAAGCGGTGCATAAGTATGTGGACAGGCCCTGAAATAGAGGCCAAAGAGGCAACGCAAGCAAAGACTTGCACCGAACTGCTCGATCTTTCGCCAGCAGCGCGGGCAGGGCTCAGCGCGTCCCGCGATTATTCGCGGGCAGTATCGTGGCAGTTACCCTGTTGCGTCCGGAGTTCTTACTGCGGTATAGGGCCGCGTCTGCGACCTTGAGCAGCCGATCGGGGATCTTTTTTTCCGTCGCGGGCACGCGATCCAGACCGCACAGGCCGAAGCTCGCAGTGACGCTGATCTTGCGGCTCTGCACCTGGAAAGTCGGAGCAGCCACGCACGCGCGCAGCTTGCGTGCAACCTCCAGCCCCTCCTCATACCCGGTTTCCGGAAGCACCACGGCGAACTCTTCGCCGCCAAGGCGCGCGACCCAATCGACTCCGCGGCGCAGCGCAGCCTGCAGGCGCGCTCCGAATTGCTTGAGCACTTCATCGCCGCCGCTGTGGCCGAGCGTATCGTTCACCTGCTTGAAGAAATCGATGTCGCAGAGAATCAGCGAGAGTGCACGACCATAACGCGAGGCGCGCTCGACTTCGCGAGGAAAGTGCTTGCTGAAGAAACGGCGACTTGCAACACGCGTGAGCTCGTCCGTTGTGGACAGCTCGCGATTCTCCACGAGCGCGATGCGCAGCACCGCCTCGAGCTCCGCAATGCGACGACCGGCCGCGATGCGTGCAGACATCTCGGCGTCCGACGCGCGTCGACCCACACACTCATCGGCGCCCGCGCGCAGTCCTGCTTCGCGCTCGTCAGCGTCATCGAGCTCGGAGATATAGACAATGAAGGGCGCGTGTTGCGGCTTGCGTGCGCGCAGCTCGCGGATCATCTGCAGGCTGTCGGTGACGACGACAGGGGCGAAGTCCTCGTCGAAGCTCTTGAGCGCGTCGCTGTCATTCGCGATGCTCTCCAGGTCGAGCATCTCCGCGGAAATACTTTCCTCGAGCTTCGCCTCCAGGACGGGATCGGACACGCACAGGAGTCCGCGTGGCGGAGGCAGGACGCGCAGCATCACCGCAATGGTGGCGGTCGTATCCTCCTGGATCGCTGGCGGCTTCTGTGCTCGCCGTTCGAGCACCCGGCGGATGACGGTGGTTTGTCCCCCCGTGCGCATGAATCGACGAGCTCCCGCAATGAGATTGACGCCTCCCACTGTAGCTAAAACGGGGCGGAGACTATCCGAGCCGGTCCGCTATTTGAGAACCGTATCCCCCCGCAGTGCAGCGCACCCGGCTGCGGCGGGTTTTCCGAGGGTCGCCGGAGCGCCGGCTTCCGCCACATGGACGGTAATCAAAGCAATTCCGGGCGGAGCCAGGGCCTGACGCACCCTGACCGCCGCTCCGGTCTGCTCCGCGACCGCCGCGGGGCCGATGTGGCGGTCCGCTGAAATGAGACAGAGTTCAACGACGGCATGGCCGCCGGCAGGCAGGTGCTCGATCGTGAGGTCGAAGCCCTCGTTGTCTTTGTACGTGGGGGTACGCCGCGGCAGGAGCTTGACGTCAAACACGTGAGGCACGTGCAGAGTGTCGTCGGTGTGGCGCGGCCCGAGCTCGGCGGCCGGGATCTGGTAGTTGCTGATCAGGACCTGGACCACTTTGCCGTCGCTCGAGCGTCCGGCCTCGACGGCCAGGCCTTTGAGGTCCGCGCCGCTGGCCTCGAGGCGAACCGGCGTGTCTTTCATCCGTCCGATGGCGATCAGGGCTTGTCCCGTCTCGTCCGGTGTCGCCCCGTCCGTGCCAAACACGTTATCGGCGCGATAGAGCGTTGCAGCATCGATGGGCGCGCTCTGCATGTAGATGAGGGCACTCGTGATGAAGCTTGCGCGCACCAGGGGTGCGGGCGGCTTGTCGGAAAGACCGTAGTTCCACTCGGACAGGATCGATTGAGTATTGCGTAAACCGTGCCTGTCGAGCCGCGCGCGCAGGTCCGTTGCGATGCGCACGAAGTCCAGCGGGTCATCCGAATCCGTCGCGTACCAGTGCCAGGAATAGAAATCCAGCGGCGTGTGGCTGGCGCGGACGTACTCCATGAACTCGTCGCGATACGCAGAGTCATCGTTGGGCCGCGCGATAGCCGGAGCTCCCACGAGTGCGCGCGGGTCCGCTTGCTTCACGGCGTGCGCGATTTTCGAGTACAGCGAGAAATACTGCTGCGGCGTGCCGGCCCAGAACACCTTGCCCAGGTCCGGCTCGTTCCAGACTTCCCAGTAGCGGATGCCGTAGCGAAACCCGTGATCCCAACCGCCGTTGTAGTGAAGGACGATGTGCTTCGCGACGTCGGCGTAACGATCGAAATCCGGCGGCGGCGTGGGATCGGCGCCTTCACTGCGCCCAAGGCGGAAGATCGCCTGCGCCCCGATCCTGGCGATCGACGTAATGAGCTTGTCGGTCGGGCCGAAACGGTAGCTCGCCGGATCTTCGGGATCCGCCTGCAGGTTCGCGAACAGCGTGTACCGGTCGCGCTGTGCGGAGATGAGGGCGCCGCCGGGTGCCTCGCTCGTCTCGAACCTCGAGTCGATGTCTCCCGGGCCATAGGCGTCGTGCGTGCGTACCAGATCGATGCGCGCCTGCTCGTAACCCCGTGACGCATCGACCTGTTCCGGCATGTTCCAGCCCCCGAACGTGAAGTTCGCGGGCTTGTGCATACTCGGAGCCGGTGCACCGTTGACCCCCGCGAGTGAGCGAAGCGTGCCAATCGGTGCGGCTGCGTCCACGGTGATTCGCCGGAATCCCGCGCCTTGCAAAGGCGCTGCGGTGACGCCTTGCGCTTGCGCCTCACCGGCGCCTTGCGGCGACCCGGCGGTGGTGCCTTGCGGTGACGCGGCGGTGGTGCCTTGCGGTGACGCGGCGGTGGTGCCTTGCGGTGACGCGGCGGT
>CAZLYG010000243.1:6896-7896 GCA_964563075.1 uncultured Steroidobacteraceae bacterium
GGTGCCTTGCGGCGGCCCGGTGGTGGCGCCTTGCGGTGACACGGCGGTGGTGCCTTGCGGCGGCCCAGTGGTGGCGCCTTGCGGTGGCCCGAGGCTGGTGTCGTGCGCTGCACGGGTGTCTTGCGTTGACCCGGCGGTCCCGCCATGCGTCTGGCCGCCGTCGGCGCCATACGCCGAAGTCACGCCTACCACTCCAATAAGCAGTACGCTTGGCACATGGCACAGAAAAGTCTGCCGACGCTTTACATTCCGCATGGAGGGGGGCCGTGCTTCTTCATGGAGGTGCCTCCGGGATTGCCGCCGGACCTATGGGACCGCTTGGCGGCCTATCTGCGCGGCCTCGACCGGTCACTCGGCGCTCGACCCCGGGCAGTGCTGGTGATTTCCGGTCACTGGGAAATGGAGCATCCCACCGTCAACACGGGCACACAACCGGCGCTGCTGTTCGACTACTACGGGTTTCCACCTCACACGTATCAATTGAAGTACGCCGCGCCGGGATCGCCCGCGGTCGCCGCTCGCGTCCGGGAGCTTTTGGCCGCGGCCGGAATGCCGTCCCTGGAGGAGGGCAGGCGCGGCCTTGACCATGGAGTGTTCGTTCCGTTCAAGCTGATTTACCCGGATGCGGATGTTCCGATAGTGCAGATGTCACTGCATCGCAATCTCGATGCCGCCACCCACCTGGAAATCGGGCGTGCCTTGCGTCCGCTGCGCGAGGAGGGCGTGCTCATTGTCGGAAGTGGCATGAGCTATCACAACCTCAGGGACTTCTACTCCGCCGAGCCGCGGGCTGTCAGCGCCGCAGAGCAATTCGATACCTGGTTGAACGAGGCGGTCACTCACCCGGATGAAGCCGAGCGCGACAGCCGGCTTTGCGGCTGGGCATCGGCGGCGGGCGCGCGCAGCTGCCATCCCCGTCCGGAGCATCTGATACCCCTCATGGTCGCCGCCGGAGCTGCCGGTTCCGACAGAGGCAGGCGAGCGTTCCACGACCGTTTGC
>CAZLYG010000244.1:0-7874 GCA_964563075.1 uncultured Steroidobacteraceae bacterium
AGCTGGGTGTACGCG
The DNA here is from genome assembly GCA_964563075.1 of uncultured Steroidobacteraceae bacterium. Lineage (GTDB taxonomy): Bacteria > Pseudomonadota > Gammaproteobacteria > Steroidobacterales > Steroidobacteraceae > 13-2-20CM-66-19. Next base: position 16 of record CAZLYG010000244.1, read on the forward strand.
GCACGCCGATCGGCACTGCCGGCACGCTCTATTTCGGTCTCGCCGGCACCAACTCCGTCGACGGTCACCAGGCGATCGAGTTCTTCGACCCGCAGAAAGAGGAATTCCTGGAGTACGACGTCGTCAAGCTCATCTACCAGCTCGCCAACCCGAAGAAGCCGGTGGTGGCCTGGCTGTCGGGCATTCCGATGACGGCCGGCTTCGACCAGCAGTCCGGCCAGATGCGCGAGCCCTGGGTGACGTACCAGCAGGCACAGCAGCTGTTCGACGTGCGCCCGCTCGCTCCGACGGCCGACAAGATCGACCCGGACGTGAACGTCCTCGTGCTGGTGCACCCGAAGAACCTCGCCCCGGCCACTCAGTTTGCCATCGACCAGTACGCGCTGCGCGGCGGCCACATCGTGGCGTTCGTCGATCCGCTGGCGGAGGCCGACGCGTCGGGAGCGGACCCACAGAATCCCCTGGCGGCCATGAGCGCGGACAAATCCTCGCAACTGGGCAACCTGCTCAGCGCCTGGGGAGTCAAATTCGATCCGCATGAGGTCATCGGCGATCGCGGCCGCGCGCTGTCGGTCTCCACGCGCCAGGGCGCCGCTCCGGTGATGCACCTGGGCATCCTCGGCCTCGATCGCCGCTCGATGGCCGCCAACGATGTGATCACGGCGGGACTTTCCGATGTCAACATGGAGACGGCCGGGTATCTGGAGCCCATACCCGGCTCGAGCGTCAAGTTCGAGCCGCTGCTGCAGTCGAGCACCGAGGCCGAGCCGCTGCCGACACAGAAGTTTGCGGCGCTGTTCGATCCGTCGACGCTGCTCGATGGCTTCAAGCCCACAGGCAAGCGCTACACGCTCGCCGCCCGTGTCAGCGGCAACGTGAAGACGGCTTTCCCGGGCGGGCCGCCGGCCGGAGTGAAGCTGGCTGCGGGCCAGAGCGCGCTGCGGCAATCGAGCAAGCCGCTGCACCTGGTCGTGTTCGCCGACACTGACATGCTGTCGGACTTCCTGTGGGTACACGAGCAGAACTTCTTCGGCCAGCACCTGGCGCAGGCGTTTGCGAGCAACAACGATCTGCTGATGAACACGCTCGACAACCTCGCCGGGAGCACCGATCTGATCAGCGTTCGCGGCCGCGCCACCTACACGCGACCCTTCGAGCGCGTCGAGGCGCTGCGCCGCAATGCCGACGAGCGCTTCCGTGCGAAGGAGCAGGAGCTGCAGGCGCAGCTGCGCGATACGGAAGACAAGCTGACGGCTCTGCAGACCAAGCGGAACGACAAGTCCTCGGTGATCCTCACGCCCGACCAGGAAAAGGAGCTCGATCACTTCCAGCAGGAAAAGTTGCGCATCCGCAAGGATCTGCGCGCGGTGCAGGCCGGGTTGAACGAGGACATCACGGCGCTGGGCCTGGAGATCAAGATACTCAACATCGTCGTCGTACCCGTGGCGTTCGCGTGCGCGGCGCTGTTGCTCGGACTGTCGCGCCGCCGGCGGCGCCAGGAGCGCTCTGCCGCGCGCTCCGGCACGAGTACGGCGGGCTCGGCCGCGCCCTCCGGCTCTGCGGCACTGCATAACGAGGCCCGCTCATGACACCCCGACGCCTGACCGCGTTGTTCGTCGCCGGACTGGCGATCATCGTCCTGGCCGTCTGGTTGTCCTCACAGCGCCACCTCGAGCGCGCCACCGAGGCGGGGCAGCTGGTGCTGCCGGGCATGGAGCAGGCGCTCAATTCCATTACCGAAGTGCGCCTGACGAAGGGTGATGACACCCACACCACGCTGAAAAAGAATGCCGCGGACTGGGTCGTGGACGAGCGCGGGTACCCGGCCGATTCGGGTAAGGTGCGCAAGCTCCTCCTGGACCTGGCCGCGCTGAACGTGGTCGAGGAGAAGACCCGCACGCCCGCCAACTATCCGCAGCTGGGCGTGGAGGATGTGAATTCGCCGCAGGCCACCGGCACCCGTATCGACGCCAAAGCCGGAGGGAAAACCTACTCGCTGATCGTCGGCAAATCCTCCGGCGCGAGCTCCGGCTATGTCCGTGTCAGCGGCTCGGTGCAGAGCCTGCTCGCCTCACCCTCATTGACGGTCGATGCAGATCCGAAACGCTGGCTGGATCGCACGCTGCTGGATGTCGCGCAGGATCGGGTGAAGGACTTCACCATAAAGCCGGCGAGTGGCCCGACTTACAGCGCTTCCCGACCCAGCAAGGACAAGACGGATTTCGCGGTCGCCGACATTCCCAAGGGCCGCCAGCTCTCCAACCCGACTGCCGCCGACCCCATCGCCGGCGCACTCAGCGGCCTGACGCTCGATGACGCACAGCATGCTCCTGCGACCGTGCCCGACCCCAAGGCGCTCTCCCATGCCACCTTCCACACTTTCGATGGCCTCGCGCTCGACGTGACCGGCCGCAAGGACGGCACACGGACGCTGATCTCGGTCGCCGCCTCCTCCACGGACAAATCCACCGAGTCGCAAGCCCAGGCGCTGACCGCCCGCACCCAGGGCTGGGAGTTCGAGATCCCCGCCTACAAGTACGACGCGATCTTTCGCCCTCTCGAGGATCTCCTGCAGAAGCCGCCGGAACCGGCCAAGAAAGCCGCCAAGACGGAGGCCCGGAAGAGCTCTCCGCAGACAGCCAAAGCGAAGTAGGCAAGGTGCCCTGACGACGCGCAGGCTCGCCCGAGAAGGGGCGCGCGCGGGTTCAGTGTGCGCGGGGTCAGCGAGCGCGGGCGAGCAGGAGCAGAGTCACTGTGGCGAGCAGCGCCGTGGGGAGCCAGGCCAGAACCACCGGATTGAGCGCAAACACCTGCGTGCCGCTCTCGATCAGCTTTTGCAGCAGAAAGAAGCCGACGCCGATGATGAGGCTCATCCCCATGCGGGTGCCGGCACCCGCGGAGCGCAGGGAGCCGAGAATGAATGGAATTGCCAGCAGAACGGCGAACGCTATCGCGACCGTGCGCGCGATCCGTGACCAGAAGGCGAACACATACTCGCGCGCATTCAGCGAGTTGGATTTCAGGTACTGGATAAGGCCCCACAGCGCGCGGCTGGTGAGCTGATCGGGGGTATCGACGGCGAGGCCGAGAAACCCCGCCGTTACATTCGACTCTAGCAGGCGTTGCCCCGAAGGATGGGCGACCACGGTGTCATCGCTGAAGCGGGATTCGGCATAGTCGCTGAGCGTCCACTTGTTGCCCGCGGTGGCACGTGCCGCATGACCGATCGCCAGCAGATGATGGTCGGGCGACAGCTCGAACACCTGCATGCCGCCGAACTGCCGCTCGCCGGATTGCCGGGCGGCATTCAGGATCAGATTGCCATCGCGCACCCACGCGCCGCCGCGTCCGAAGCTGACGTCGTTGAACCTGCTGAAAGCCTTCTGCTCCTTGGCCGCTTCCCGCAGCGGCGGAGCCAGAAACTCCCCCAGCAACACCTCGACGCCAATCAGCAGGATTCCCGCCATGACAACCGTGCCCGCGATGCGCGCGACGGAGATTCCCGAGGCCCGGATCACCGTCACCTCGCTGCCGCTCGCCAGCGAGCCCAGGCCGAGCAGTGAGCCCATGAGAGCAGCGATGGGCAGCAGATCGAAAGCCTGTTGAGGAACGTTCAGCAGCGTGAACGACAGGGCACTCAGCACGCTGTAACGCCCCACTCCGATGTCACCCAGCTGATCGATGAACACGAACAGCGCGCCCAGGACCAGCAAAACGAACATCACCAGCAGCACTGCGCCGAGGATGGAGCGAATGATGTAACGATCCAGGATGCTCACGGGTGGTCCCGATGCCGTATCCGAGCAACCAGGCGTGGGCCGGAAACGACGGCCAATGCCAGCAGGATGACCACGGCGTGTGTCCACCAGAGCCCCAACCACTCGGGAATCGCTCGGTGCGCGAGCCACACTTTGCCAGCCGAAATGAGGTTGGAGTAGACGAAGTAGATGACCACGGCCAGCCATACCCGCGCGTAACGCCCCTGCCGGGGATTCAGGCGGGACAAAGGGACCGCCAGCAGGGTCAGTACCACACACATCGTGGGCAGTGCGACGCGCCAGTGCAGCTCGGCGCGCTTGACCGGATCGGGCGAGTTGTACAGCGCCAGGGAAGGCTGGCCGTCGAGATTCTTGACAACATCGCCGAGCGCCGGCACCTCCACGGGCACGGTATGCTCGGCGAAGCGCATGATGCGCCACTCAGGGGCACCCGGAACCCCTTCGAACCGCTCGCCGTCATACAACGTGATCGTGTGAGTCTGTCCGTCCGCCGACACGGAGTGGCGCGCGCGATCGGCGACGGCAACCTCCACACGCGGACCGACGTTCTGCTCGACGAACACGTTGCCCAAGGTGCCGTCCGGATTGACGGTTTCCGCGTAAACCACCGCGCTCTGTCCGCCAAAAGTGCGGAATTTCCCGGGTGCGATCGGCGCAAACTGCCCAGCCTGCAGTGCAGCGCTACGCACCGTCAGCGTACGTTCCGTGGCCTGGGGCGCGAGCACGAGCGTGAGCCATGCGAGGAATACGGTCACGGCGATCGCCAGCCCGGCGAGCGGAAGATACAGTCTCAGCGGGGCGACGCCGCACGCCAGCGCAGCGGCCATCTCACTGTCGTGATACAGGCGGCCAAAGGCCAGCACCACTCCCAGCAGCAGCCCTACCGGCACCAGAATACTCAGGTTCTCCAGCGCGCCCAGCCAGATCAGCTGCAGCACGACACCCTGGGGAAATTGATTCACCGCAGCGCGCTCGAGCACCGCGGCGAGCTGCTGGGCGAGCAGCAGCACGAGCAGCACGCCCGTCACCACCAGCCAGGCCGCTATGACCTCGCGTAATACGTACCGTCCGAGGATCGTCCCCAAGCGCGTTATCCGTCAGTTCTCTCCACCGGAACGTCGGCGGGCTTTGAGTTACACTTCCGCTACGCCCCGCCGCAAAAGTACCCATTTCTGAACAAATCAACGCGAAATGGAGTCTGGCGCTTGGCGCGCGACTAAGGTAAAGCAATCGGGCGTTGACACCAAGCTTGCCGATCAGCGGCGGCTTGCAAAAATCTTCAGGAGCGTCGGATGCATTTCGAGGTCTGGACCCGCGGCCTGGCGGCACTCTCAGTGGACTGCCTCGCCCTCGGCGTCTTCGAAGAGGGGATGCTGACGGAAGAGGCGCAGGCTGTCGATGCGGCGGCCGGGGGCCGCCTGAAAAGACTGCTGGCGCGCGGGGATTTCTCCGGCCGCACGGGCGAGACGCTGCTGCTCACCGACCTGCCGGAACTCGAGGCAACACGTGTATTGCTCACCGGACTCGGACCCAGGAAAAGCCTCGCCCGACGCGCTTGGCGCAAGGCGCTCACGGCGGCGATATCTGCACTCGCACGTACGCGCATCGCCAGTGCCGCCATCGCGATAGAGCGGCCACCGGCAAAAGATCTCGACGACTACTATCTGGGCCGGGCCGTCGCCGAAATCACCGGCCATACCCTCTACCGCATCAACGACCTGAAGACCGCCAAGAAGCAGAAAGCCCCGGCACTCCAGAAGATCCTGGTGGGCCCGGTGCGCAAAGCGGGTGTCGAGGCGTGCACCCGCGGCCTCGAGCACGGCGCCGCCGTTGCAAACGCCGTGCGGGTGCAACGTGATCTGGCCAACCTGCCGGCAAATGTCTGCACTCCCATCTATCTGGCCGACCAGGCGCGGGCGCTGGCGAAGCGCCACAGCTCGGTGCGAGTGCAGGTACTCGATGAAGCCGCCATCCGTCGGGAGAAGATGGGATGCCTGCTGGCCGTGGCGCAGGGCAGCCATCAGCCTCCGCGCTTCATCGTCCTGGAGCATCGCGGCGGCAAGTCCGACAAGTCGTGTGTGGTGCTGGTAGGCAAGGGCGTCACCTTCGATACCGGAGGGATCTCGCTGAAGGATCCCGCCGCCATGGATGAGATGAAGTTCGACATGAGCGGCGCCGCAGCCGTCATCGCCTCGATCAATCTCGCCGCGGAGCTGCGCCTGCCGTTGCGAGTCGTGGGACTGGTGGCTGCGGTGGAGAACATGCCGAGCGGCCACGCCGTAAAGCCCGGCGACATCGCCACCAGCGCCTCCGGACAGACGGTGGAGATTCTCAATACCGACGCGGAAGGCCGCCTCATTCTCTGCGACGCTCTTCACTATGCGCGCCGCTTTCATCCCGCGGCGGTCGTCGATATTGCGACTTTGACCGGCGCGTGCGTCGTGGCCCTCGGGCACCATCACGCCGGTGCGATGGGCAACGATGACGAGCTCATCCAGGAACTGGTGGACGCGGGAGTGCGTGCGGACGATCGCGCCTGGCATCTGCCGCTCACGGAGGAGTACGCTGAGCAACTGAAGAGCAACTTCGCCGATTTCGCCAACATCGGCGGCCGGGAAGGTGGCGCCATCACGGCGGCCGCATTCCTCGGGAAGTTCACACAGGGGCTGAAATGGGCGCATCTGGACGTCGCGGGCACCGCCTATCAGAGCGGTGCGCAGAAGGGCAGTACCGGCCGGCCGACGCCGCTGCTGTCGGATTTCCTCATCCACCGCGCCGCGCTCTGACGCGCAACGGCGTCAGCCACGATCGCAAACGGCGGCACATCCGCTTCTGCAGACTCGAGCGGCGGGGCCTGCTGGCGGCCCGCAGGGTCAGACGGTAAAGGGCCCGGAGCGATGAGAGCCTGAGCGTCGAAGAGCCATGAGCGAGCCGCGGGTCGACTTCTACATCACCAGTGCCGGGAACGCCCGGCTGAGCCTCGCCTGCAAGCTCGCGGAAAAGGCGTACCTGGCCGCCCACAGCGTGCTCATCTGGCACAGCGAGCCCGCCGAGCTGCAGGCGCTCGATGAGATGCTCTGGACGTTTCGCGACGGCAGCTTCGTGCCGCATGAGCTGCTGGGCACACAGGCCGAGGGGCTCGACACGCCCGTTCTGCTGAGCTGCGGCCCCCTGCCCCCCGGTGAGCTGGACGTCATCATCAACCTGGCAGCCGCCGTGCCGGATTTCCTCGACCGGGCCAAGCGGGTCATCGAGATCATCGACGGGGATGAGAGCCGCCGCCAGGCCGGGCGCGCACGCTACAAGGCCTATCTCGAGCGCGGCGTGCAGCCGGCATCGCATAACCTATAATCGCCCGGCACCCTCACCACTCACTTCGCTGATGGACAAATCCTACGCGCCGCAGGAGATCGAGCGGCGGATATACGAGCGCTGGGAGTCTCACGGCTGGTTTGCGCCGGCGGGAGATGGAGCACCCTACTGCATCGTCATTCCGCCTCCCAACGTTACCGGGACGCTCCACATGGGGCACGCGTTCCAGCACACGCTCATGGACGCGCTGACCCGGTATCACCGCATGCGCGGGGATCGCGCGCTATGGCAATCGGGCACCGATCACGCCGGTATTGCGACGCAGATGGTCGTCGAGCGCCAGCTCAACGCACAGGGCGTCAAACGAACCGACTTGAGCCGGGACGCGTTCGTCAGCCGGGTGTGGGAGTGGAAGGAGAAGTCCGGCGGGACGATAGCGGCCCAGATGCGCCGCCTGGGCGACTCCGTCGACTGGACGCGCGACCGATTCACGATGGACCCCGGCCTATCGCAAGCGGTCGTCGAGGTGTTCGTGCGGCTGTATGAGGAAGGGCTCATCTACCGCGGCAAACGCCTTGTGAACTGGGACCCCGTGTTGCTGACGGCCCTCTCCGATCTGGAGGTAGAGAGCGAGGAAGAAGACGGCTCGCTGTGGCACATGCGTTATCCTCTTGCCGATGGCAGCGGCTACGTCGTCGTTGCCACCACACGTCCCGAGACGATGCTCGGGGACACCGCGGTAGCGGTGAATCCCGAGGACGAGCGTTA
>CAZLYG010000245.1:0-7867 GCA_964563075.1 uncultured Steroidobacteraceae bacterium
GTCGAGAATGACGAGATCGTGCTCTCCCCTGCGCGCGCGGGCGAGACCATCGGCCCCTGGGATCACGCCACCCACCACACCCGGACCGCCAACCCCCAGGCGTGGACGGTGCCCGGCTCGTTCGAGTTCTCCGGCAAGATGCAGACCGTCGAGATCTACACGCCGAACCGGGACGCGAACGGCCGCTTCGTGGGGCTCAATCACGAGGCGATCTTCTACGACCCCGAGGCGCTCGTGCAGCCCATCCGGATCGTACGCAATCTGGTGAAGCAGAGCGGCTTCGAGCAGGGCGATCCCTACACCTTCATCGAGTGCGTCCAGACCATCTATCCGCTCGAGGGGCATCCGACCCCCGTGTCACCTGGAACGGTGATTCCCTATGAAGTGCCGGATATGTACGGACGCCCTTGGGCCCATATCTGGGAGGAGTACTTCGAGAAGGGCATGGAGCGGCCGAAAGAGGCCGACCCGTTCGAGTTCAAGTAGGCAGCCGCGCGCCAGGTCAACACTTCTAGCGCGCGCTGCGGGGCTGCATCCGCAGCGGGCCCGTCAGGACCATATCCCCTTCAACCGTCCGCGGTCCGTTGTGCGCGACGGTGTGCAGATGCAGCTCATGGCGCGACAGCGTGGCCGAGGCATGATTGGCGAACGGGCCGTACTCGATGCCGATGCCCCAATCCTGGTGCTCGATGTCGAAAGCGACGCTGTCGCCGTGGATGACGATGTTGTCGAGTATGCCGAAGGTGTACGGGTTGTCGCAGGGTCCGCAGACCGCACCCAGCATGCGCTCGCCGACCTGGCGGAACATGAAGTGCTGCTTGGCGGCGCCATTACCCCATACCCACAGCCCCTCCAACACGGTGGGCGCAAGCGCCTCGTTCGGGCCGGCCGGCACGTACGCTGCCGGCGAGCCCGCAAAGAGCAGCGGTCCGGACTTGATCCCCCGCCGGGCGAAGATCTCGTCGAGCTTCACGAGCGCCGGCCTGCGCGGGTCCCGTTGCAGATCCAGGTGCAGCTCGTTCGCATCCCCACTGGGCAGTGTCACCCACAGATGGCCGTTCATGAGTCGCCCGACGACATCGGTACTGGAGGTGGAGCGGCCCTCGCTCTTCACGAGCTGGAAGCGGACGCCATCTGCCGTCAGCGTGCCTCTGTCGACAAAGACAAGGCGTGACGGATCGCCGCAATCGACGGCGCAGTAGATGCCGGTGACCGTGGCGTCCTGGACCTTGAGGATGAAGATGTGGCGCGTGCCTCCGACATCGGCAACCCATCCGCCTCGGATGGCGTCCGCCGCTGAACCCGCCTCATTCGCGCTGGCTGGAACTGCCACTACCAGTCCCATCAGGATTCCCGCGATCACATGACACGGCGACTTCATTTGGATTCCCCGGTCCGCTGTCTCTTCACAGTATGGCCGGTGTTTTCGCCACTTGTCGATGGAGGAGTGGGCGTTCATGATCGATCGCCAGCGAGGTGGCGTATGAAGTATGGGTGGGGAATCGGACTGGCAACATCGCTGGTGCTCGCGATGGCGCAGGCGGCCGCGGTGCTGGCGATGCCGACTGTGGCGTCGGCGCAGACACCTGCTGGCGATCCGCTCAGTGTTGGGCGGGGCGCCCCCGTGCTGAAGGAGCTCCCGCAACTGAAAACGACCGGCTTGCTCACCGACGAGCTCCTGGCGCGTTATCCGGTCGTTGGCCCGTTCCGTGTTCGCGTGAACGGGCAGGTCAAGAACATCGGCTCGGCTTTCGACGGCGCGGCGCCGCCCGGCATCAAGCCGCTGCCCGTCGATCTGTTTACGACGAAGGACTTCTACAAGGACCGCGCGCTGTGGAGCGATCCCCGCTACTTCCGATGCAACAGCAGCTTCGCCATCGAGCAGCAGCGCGGTGACACGCAGGTCGGCATGGCGACGATCCGTGGCTCGGCGGCGACGGCTGCCTGGGGATACTGCGATCGCGACTACCCGCGCGCCGCGATCGTAAGCCCCTATCGCTTCAAGACGGCCGAGGAGCACTACAACGCGTTGCTCGACGAGGCGCGCAAGCATGGTGGCCCGACGCAGTACACGCAGGCAACGATGCCCGACTGGAGTGGCCGCTACGGGCGGATCGACTACGAGATGATGGTCGGGACGTGGTACGGGATGCTCTGGAGCCAGATCCCGACCATCCTCTCGCTGCTGACACCCGAGTACCAGATGCGCATGGTCCAGCAGGCCTTCCACGAAGGCAACTCGAACGCCGCGCAATGGCCGGGCCAGTACTGCTGGCCGGAAGGGTTCATGCGCCGCTATCACTGGGCGGGCACCGGCTTCCACCAGATCCTGGTGACACCGAAGCTCGTGCAGATCCAGACTTCGTCCGCCGACAACTTCATCACGCAGATCTACATCGGGCGCAAGTTCAACATGAGCGGTGCGGTACCGCATCTCGGTGCCGAGGTTCCGCGCTGGTATGGGGAGACCGTCGGCTTCTGGGACGGCGACGCACTGATCACCTGGACGTCGAACATCCAGGGCTGGATCGCGCACGGGGATTTCGAGTTCTCGAACAAGATGCAGACGATCGAGATCTACACGCCCAACCGCGACGCGGCCGGTAAATTCATCGGGCTGCATCACGAGTCGATCTTCTACGATCCCGAAGCGCTCGTGCAGCCGATCCGCATCGTGCGCAATCTCGACAAGGTGAGCGACTTCGACCAGGGCGACCCGTTCATCTACACCCAGTGCCTGCAGACGATCTATCCCATCAAGGGTGTCGCCACTCCCGTGGCGCCTCCCAAGGTCATCGACTACGAAGTGCTCGACATGTACAACCGGCCATGGGCCCAGATCTGGGAAAAGTATTGGGAAAAGGGTATGCAACGCCCCGCGCAGAAGGACCTCTTCAATTTCCCGTAGCGCCGTCACCTGCCTGAGGGCAGCCGCCCATCTGCGCGCACGCATCGGACATATTCCGCACTGCTTGACCCGCCAACCGAACGCGCCGATCATGTGAGCACGCCATTACAAGCGGAACACCCGCAACGAACAAAGGCACGCACACAATGGTTGCTCTCGACTGGATCGGTCGCCTCCTCGACAGGAGCCGCCGCGCCGAGCTCATCGAGACACGGAGTGTCGAACGCCCGCAAACGGACCCTTCGCGATTGCCCGACTCGCCGCGCGGACATTCACATTCCGTGTACGAGTGTCCTCACTGTCATACCCGCCTGACTGATTTCGACCTCGGAAGCGGATAGGCCGCGACTTTCGTTGCGGATTTACGCTTCGCGCGCAACACTGTTGCGCGGATGGGTGCTTGCCCGGCTCGAAACGAGACGTTCTATCCCGGCGCTGCGAGTACCCTCTGCCCATGAAACTCGCCCGGGTATTCACCGCCCATCCGGCTTCAGTCGGTGAAACCTACGCCCAGCACATGGCCCATGCCGGCGCGTTTGGCGCCCGCATGGTGCTCGCGGGGCTTGCCTGCCTGGTGCACGCGATATTGCCTTGCTCCTTCATCAACACGGGCAGCAACACGATCCGCCAGCTCCACGACGATCTGTCCACACGGCGCCAGCGAGCCCTCACATCGGGCATCGTGTCCGGCCGCAAGGCCGCTCGTTCGTGACCTTCACGAGCACACGTCGGGTTGTCCCTGGCGTTGCCGTTGCCATCGCGTTGGCACTTTTTGCGCGCCTCGTCGCTGACAGTATTTCCCACGGGGTCATCGGTCTACCGCCCATCTCCCTCAGCCCCGTTCTCTTCGCGGTGCTCATCGGCATGCTCTGGCGAAACACGATTGGCGTTCCGCGCTGGACCACCGAGGGCCTGCAGTGGGCGATGCATGCGCTCCTGCGCACTGGCATCGCGCTCGTCGGACTCCGACTCACCCTGAGTGGGGCCGGCAGTATCGCTGTCACCGCACTTCCCATCGCTCTTGCGTGCCTCGCCACCGGCCTCGCCGGCGGCGCACTCGTTTCCAGGCTCTTTGCAGTTCCTCCTCGTCTGGGTGTCCTTCTCGCCATCGGCACCGCCGTCTGCGGCTGCACTGCCGTCGTTGCCGTCTCACCCGTCATCCGCTCCCGCGGCGCGGAGACCGCGTTCGCGGTCACCTGTGTGGTGCTCTTCGGCTGCCTCGGAATGCTCTTCTATCCCTGGCTTGCCGGCACTTTTTTCGCCGACTCACCGGTCCACGCCGGCGTCTTCCTCGGCACCGCCATCCATGACACCTCACAGGTCGTCGGCTCCGCACTCATCTATTCGCAAGCCGCCCACGCACCTGAGGCGCTGGCCGCTGCCAGTGTCGCCAAGCTGCTCCGCAATCTGTCCCTCGCTCTCATCATTCCGCTGGCCGGAGCCTGGAGCCGTCGCCAGGAGCTCACGGAAGAGCGGGCGGTCAGCGACCCGATGGCCACGCGCAAACCGCCTCTCGTTCCGCTGTTTGTCGCCGGGTTCATTGTCTGCCTGGTTCTACGCACGGTCGGCGATCACCTGTTGGGCTCCGACTCCGCGCTCTGGCACGCGCTCGTCAACACGGGCGAGACCGCCTCCGACATCCTCCTCGTCTGCGGCATGACCGCTCTCGGTTTGAGCGTCTCGTTCGGCGAAATGTGGCGCATCGGGTGGCGCCCCCTCGCCGCGGGCTGGCTCGTCGCGCTCATGGTCGGCGCCTGCAGCCTGGTGCTCAACGTCCTCGAGCACCGTACGGGCTGGTAGAGCCCACTCCTCGAGCTCCAACCGTTTCGTGTCGGCGATGGCATGGGTCGCCTGAAGTATTTCAGCTCAAGGCGGCCTCCGCCTCATTTTCAATAGCCATGGCCAGCGCCACTGCGGCCTTGGCGATCTCCTTCAGGTCGCTGTCGGCGTGACCCGAGGCAACCGCACTCCGGTTGACTGTGGTGACCATCCCGCTCGCAATCTGTGAGGCGGCCAATATCAGGGTTTCGGTATCCACGGCGTCTCCTCCTCCTCTTCCTCCAGCCCTTCCTCGATCCGTGGCTCCTGCAGGTGCCAGGGAATGATGGTCACCACGATGCCCGACCCGCCGTAGCGCAGGAGCGCGGTCTGCAGGCGGCGCAGACGATGGCTGTGGAGCGGGTATTGCCACCAGTGTCTCTTGACCACATCAGGGAGCAGCACCGCGATCAGGCGGCTCGGGTTCTTGCCCTGCAGGTCGGCGATCAATTTCAGCAGAGGCCCGGTCATCCTTCTGAATCGTGCTCTGACCCGGACCAGCTGCGGCGGACGCAGTCCAGCCCTGCGCGCCGGCTCCTCGACATCACGCGCCCAACAGCGGCGCAAGGCTCGCTCATTATCCTCCGCCTCGGAACCCTCGAGCTCAGTGAAGTGGACGGCGAGAACGTCCGGAGAGATTCCCAGCCCGAACTGCAGAGCGCGATCCGTCAACTTGTTCCAGCCCGGTGTGGCCACCAGCACGATCGGCGGCTGTCGGCCGCTCAGGTTGAGCGCCTTCTCTTCACGCAGCTGCGCATCGAGTCTGCGATAGTACCGGTTGATCGTTCGCAGCACGAGGATGGTCGAGGGGATCGCCAGGAGGGTGATCCAGGCCCCCGCGGTGAACTTGGCAACGATGATGATCAGGAGCGCGATACTGGTTGCCACCGCGCCTATCCCGTTGATGAGCAGATGGGCTCGGGATCGATGACGCGCCAGCGTTGCCGGCGCACCCCGCAACTCGCGGTACCAGTGTGCCACCATCCCCAGCTGAGACATCGTAAAAGTGAGGAACGCACCGATGGCAAACAAGGGGATGAGCCGGTCGGTGATGCCACCGAATACCAGCAGCAGAATGCCGGCGGTGATCGCCAGGTAGAGGATACCGACGGAGAACACCAGACGCCGTCCCATGATCGCAAGGGGCCGTGGCAGGAAGTCATCTTCGGCCACCAGGCGGCAGACGCGGGGAAAATCGACGAAGCTGGTGTTTGCAGACAGGCAGAGCACGCACAGCACGCTGGCCAGTGCGACGTAGTAGAACGCTCCGTGACCGATGACCGCGCCGGCGAGCTGTGAGAGCACGCTCTGATAGCCGCTCTTCGTCTGGTCCATGGCCGAAATGTCGTAATTGCCTACAACGTAAGTAAGGCCGGCCAGCAGCAGTCCGAGGAAAGCGCAGATGACTCCGAGCGTTCGGTGGGCACGCGCGACGGTCGGCTCGCGAAAGGCGCTCACGCCGTTGCTGACCGCCTCGACCCCGGTCATTGCTGTGCAACCTGCGGCGAAGGATCTGAGAATGATCCAGAGGCTTACCGTCTCCGTCGCACGGGGCGGTTGTGGTGGACGGATGAGCGCAGCCGGGTGTCCTCCAGCGACCCACGTGCGATAGACCCCGATACCGAGGATCACCAGGAAGCTGGCGATGAACAGGTATGTGGGCAGGGCCCAGGCGCGACCGGCATCGATGGTGCCCCGCAGGTTCATCACCGCGACCAGTACCAGCGTTGCCATGCACAGCGGCAGCGTGTACGAGTGCAGCGACGGTACCGCGGAAATGAGTGCTCCTACACCGGCAGAGATGCCGACTGCGACGTTCAGTACATAGTCGATCATGAGAGCGGAGGCCGCCAGGAGACTGGCACCGGTGCCGAGATTCAGCTTGGAAACGGTGTAGGCGCCGCCGCTGTTGGGATACGCGCGAATGGTCTGGCGATACGAGGCATACAGGATGACCAGCAACACCAGGATCGGGACCATCACCCAGCCGATGTAAGTGAGTCCGGCCGCGCCGAGCGGCATCAACACTGTCAGCGCGGCTTCGGGCCCGTAGGAGGACGACCCGAGCCCGTCCAGGCCCATGGCGGGCACCCCCTCGAATGCGCTGATCTTGCGCTCGACGTGCTCCTCGTTCGCCAGTCTTCGGCCCAGAACGAGCCTGAGAAGCGCGAGCCTGATCCGTGAAGCGGGCACGCTCGATTAACTCGTGCGTCGCGATCCTGTTCCTGCTGGCGCGGGCTTTGGCACGGACTCGGGACGCGATCTTGCGACCACTTGCGACACGTGCGGACGCGGGCGATACATCGAACAGCACCGATGCGCGCTCCGACGGTACCACCAGCAACAAGAGCCCGGACTGCAACACCAGTGCGGCCAGCTCGCACATCCGGACTGTGCACCCTCGGGCAGCTCGCGGTCCGGCAACTCTCAATCCGGCACTGAAGGGTCGAGCACGTCGACTCCCCGCCAGTAGGCGCCTCGGCGGACAACATCCCACTGTCCCGATTACCGGTGAGACACCGATAATCGGGCGCGGCCGGGATTCCGGCTAAGCTGTCGCAGGCCCGGCGGTTGCTTTCCAAGCGGTATGAAGGGTTGCATCGAGACGGAGCTCGCAAGCCGTGCGCAGCCGATCGTAGATGCGCTGCGGAGCTCGGGGCGGTCAGTCGTCACTGCCGAGTCCTGTACCGGGGGACTGATCGCGGCGGTGCTGTCGCATGCCGAAGCTGCATCCGAATGCCTGCATGGTGGGTATGTCGTCTACACGAAGGCGCAGAAGCATGTGGCGCTGGGAGTCGAGGAGGAACTGATGCAACGCAAAGGCGCAGTGAACGCAGAAGTGGCCAGGCAGATGGCCGAGGGTGCCTTGAGCCGCTCCACTGCGACCGTAGCCCTATCAGTCACCGGTGTGCTGGGCCCGAAGCCTGATGAGGATGGCAATCCGCCAGGCCTGGTGTATCTGGGACTCGCCGCGGCCGGAGAGTCGACGCTGACGGTACGACACGAGTTTGGCAAGGTAGACCCGGACTTCATTCGCAAGGAGACTGTCTCCCGCGCGCTGGACCTGTTGCTGTCGGCGGCACGGAGTCCCGCTTAGCAGTCGCGCACGGCCGACGAGCGAAGCCTTCGCGAGGTGCGATT
>CAZLYG010000246.1:0-7860 GCA_964563075.1 uncultured Steroidobacteraceae bacterium
CCGCCACAGCCGCCGTACAAGCTTTGCTGCGCCGCCTCCACGAGCAGCAGCCACTGCGCGGCGGCTCCCTCATCGTCACGATATTCGGAGATGCGATCGCCCCGCGAGGCGGCGCGATCACCTTGCAGAGCCTGATCCAGATAGCCGGCGCGTTTGGGCTGACGGAGCGGCTCGTGCGCACATCCGTGGCCCGTCTGGCGAACGAGGGATGGCTGGAGGCTCGCCGGGAGGGCCGGCAAAGCGAATACCGTCTGGCTCCCGGCGGCCAGCAGCGCTTCGCCGAGGCCACGCGGCGGATCTACGGCATGAGCCCGGAAGAATGGGACGGGCAATGGACTCTCGTGATCCTGCCGCCCGGTGCCAACGCAGGTGTACGGCAAGAGCTGCGTTGGCTGGGGTTCGGGCAGCTCTCCGTGGGTATCCTCGCCCATCCCGACTGCACTCTGGAACAGGCTGAGGCGTGGCTCGGAGACATCGAGGGCACCTCGGGGGCGCTCTGTCTGCGCAGCTCGAGCGGCGACCTGTCGGTGGATCGTGAGCTCGTCGTTCGCGGCTGGAAGCTCGGGGAGTTGACACGGCGCTACCGTCGCTTCGTCGGGACGTTCGCGCCCATTGCTGACTGCATTCGATCGGTCGCCCATGTACCGCCGGAGTCCGCGTTCGTGATTCGCACTCTGTTGATTCACGAGTACCGCAAGATTCACTTGCTGGACCCCCTGTTGCCGGCAACGCTGCTGCCTGCAGAGTGGATCGGAACTGCAGCTTACGAGCTCGCGCGCCGGCTGTATGCGCTCGTTTTTACCGGCGCCGAGGAATTTCTCAGCACGACGGCCAGAACGTTCGCGGGGCCCCTGCCCCGGGCCCAGCTCGCGGCGTACGAGCGGTTCGGAGGTATCCTCAAGACGCTGGCCACTGCGCCAGCCGCGCAACGAAGCTCTGCAGGAACTGGTTCGCGCGGTGTCCGTCCAGCACCCGATGATCGATGGTCAAAGTGACGTAGCAGCGCGGCTGCACGACCACACGATCCTCCCGATCCGGCGCTTCTTCCACAATCACGCGTTTCTCCAGCTTGCCAACGCCCAGAATGGCCGACTGGGGCTGGTTGATGACAATCGGTGCGGCCAGCAAGCTTCCGCTGACGCCATGATTCGAGATCGTGAAGGTACCCCCGCGCAAGTCAGCCGGGGTCAGACGCCCCTCGCGCGCTCTCGCGGTCAACTCATTGAGTTGCCGGGCCGTCTCACGTAGATCGAGTGACTCGACAGAGCGCAGGACCGGTACGACCAGCTCGTTCTGCACCGCCGTCGCGATCCCGATGTGAATCGAGTCGAATATCTCCAGCGCCGCCGGTGTCCACCGGCTGTTGATCTCCGGTACCGCCCGGATGGCCGTCACACATGCTTGGAGAAAATACGCAGTAAGCGTGAGAGGTACGCCCTCGCTTGCGTAGGCGTCGCGGTACCGGGCCCGGTGGCGCAATACCGCAGACATGTCGGCTTCAAAGACCGTCGTTACGTGCGGGGCCGTGTGGAGGAGACTGCGCACCATGTGTTCGGCAATGCGCTTGCGTACGGCCGTGTGGGGGACAAGGTGTTGGGCGTTCGCGTCGCCAACACGGGCCTCAGCGTCATCATCGCGCTCCGCCGCCGCTCGTAACACATCCTGCACGGTGATGCGGCCACCCTGCCCCGACCCCTTTATCGTCGCGGCGTCCAGCGAGTGTTCGCGCAGTAGCCGGCGCACTGCAGGGCTCAACAGATGAGTTGCGGGTGCAGGGGCCGCTTCGCGCGGGGCCCGGGTGCGGGGGGGCATGGGCAACGGCGCTGTAGCGGACGCGCCCGCGGCCACAGGCATCGGCGCGGCCGCGGATGCGGGCGCGGTGGTTGGCCTTGAGGCCGGGGACACTGGGATAGGCGTGGATGCCGGCGCGGCGGTGGATGCGGGCGCGGCGGCTGGCTTTGCGGTCGGCGGTCCCGCGACGGGCGCGGATGCCGGCGCGGCAGTTGGCCTTTCGGCCCGCGACCCCGGCCCGTGTGTCCCGATGCGACCCAGCAGGTCACCCGGCTCGACGTCATCCTGCTCCCGCTTGAGGATCTCCTGGAGGACTCCGGATCCGGGAGCCGCCACCTCCACGGTGACTTTGTCGGTCTCCAGCTCGATCAGAGGCTCATTCAACAGGACCGGCTCGCCGACGGCCTTCAACCAGCGCAGCACCTGTGAGCGGGTTCCTTCGGTCTGCTCGGTGGGCGCGCGGATGTCGAGAATTCCTGGAGCGGCCGACTCATTTCGGGCTGGCCCATTTCGGGCTGGCTCATTTCGGGCGGGCTCGTCAGGGGCCGCCGCTCGCTCGTCCACCTCACACGCTCGCGATTGTCTGGATGGACGCAGTGATGCGCGCAACGCTGGGAACGGCGGCCTCGAGCAGCACCGGGCTGTGGGGGCTCGGGATGTCGGGCATGGTCAGTCGCTCCAACGGCGCGTCCAGATCGAAGAATGCGTCCTTTGCCAGCACTGCTGCAATCTCAGCACCGAAGCCGCCCGTGAGATTGTCCTCGTGGACGATCAGGCAGCGACGCGTTTTGCGGACGGAGGCAAGCACGGCGCCCCGATCCCAAGGAGACAATGTTCTCAGGTCGAGCACCTCGACATCCACCCCTGAGGCCGCTGAGGCCTGTTCGCATCGCTCCACCATGGCCCCCCAGGTGACAACGGTCAGCTCCGCCCCGGCACGGACGACCCGTGCGACGCCGAACGGAAGAACGAATTCATCACCGGGATACGGCCGGCGTGCTGCAGCCCCGTCGAGCATCGCGCGGTGCTCGAAGAAGATGGTTGGATCGTTCCCACGGAGCGCCGATCGCAGCAGCCCCACGGCGTCCTCTGCGTTGGAAGGCACGGCCACTCGCCAGCCGATGCCATGCACCCAGGCCACCTCGTTGGTCTGGCTGTGCCACGGATCGCCGCACTTGAAGAAGCCGCCCGGCATGCGGACCACGAGGGGTGCCGCAAAGCGGTTGTGGGTGCGCCAGCGCATCGTCCCGCAGTCATTGAGCTGCTCGGCGGCGGGGTCGGCGTATTTGCGGAACTGGATCTCCGCAACAGGCAACAGGCCTGCCAGGGCCAGGCCGACAGCGCGGCCGATGATCCCTTCCTCCGACAGGCTCGTGTCGAACACTCTGGCGGAGCCGTACTTCTCCTGCAGTCCCAACGTCGCCCCGTGCACGCCCCCCTTGCGGCCCACATCCTCGCCAAAGACCACCATACGGGGGTTGCAGGCGAGCTCGACATCCAACGTACGGCGGATAGCCGTTTGCATGTTGACTCGGGCAGCCTCCGGCACGGGAGTCGTGCTCGAAAGCGCGTGTCGATAGCCATCCGGCGCCAGCCCACCCTGTTGCTGAACATCCGAGCCGCCGTCCGCCCCCTGTTCCGCAAATACATAGCGCGTCACATCCCTCGGATCCGGATGCGCCCGCGAGAGCGCATTCGCAATTGCAGCCGAGGCATCGTGGCGCGCCTGAGCGGCGATGCGCAGCCATTCAGCCTCATTCACAAGACCAGGCACCATGAAACGGTGCAACGAGTCCAGCGGATCGCGCGCCCGCTCAGAGGCGAGAACCTCGGCGGACTTGTACGCTTGGGTATCCTGTCCGGAGTGGCCTGACAGGCGCGGTACCGACAGACGTAACAGGACCGGTGTCCGCTGCTCACGCACCACCCCTACGGCGCTTTGTGTGAGTCGCGCGGTGTCCTGAGGATTCGAGCCGTCTCCTTCGAGAACCGTGAGACCCCCGAAGGAACGGAGGTTGGCGGCGATGTTGCCGCCGGGAGTCTGCATCTGCGATGGCACCGAGATGCCGAAGCCGTTGTCCTCGATGTAGAAGAGCATCGGCAGACGCAGCGTGGTGGCCATGGTCAGTGCGGACCAGAAACCATTGGTCGCCACCGAAGCGTCTCCGCCCAGAACGACGGCGATGCTGCGATCATAGCCGGGCTCACGCAGCACCTCGCTGCGATAGCGGATCGCCTGCGCCCATCCTGCCGCCGGCGTGTACTGTGCGCCTACTCCTCCGCAAGCGGGCATTACCGTGGGGCCACCGTTGCCCGGCAGGTTGAATACAACTCCTATGTCGCGTCCGTCGCTGAAGCCTCCGGCGCGCGCCAGCGGGCCCGCCGCGGCGTCATCCAATGCCGCGCCAAGCGCGAGCATGAGCGGACGGGATCGGTAATAGACACTGACGCCATCGTGAGCGTCCGTCAGATGCTGCGCGAGTACGATTTGTGCGAAGTCGTGCCCACGCGCGCAAAACTGGTAGAGAACCTTGCGCTCGGGGAGCAGCTTCGATTCCTCGATGTCATCGAGCGCGCGCGAGGCCTGCAGGAGGTACGCAACCCGCTTCCAGTCCGGCTGCCACGCATGCAGGGCCCTGCGGGCGCTCTGAAACGAGGCTACGGCCATGCGCCGCTCCGTGAATAGCTGATCTGGGAGCAGCTTATTCCCATTGTGCGGCAATTGGCTTGCCCACATTGCTCAGTTTATGGTGATATCGGCAATATTCTTTCTCAGTGTGAGCCGTTTCATGGCCAAATCTCTCGACCGGCTCGATCGCCGCATTCTCAGCGAGCTGCAGGGCGATGCGCGAATCTCCAATCAGGAGCTCGCCAAGAGAGTGGGACTGTCCGCAGCCCCTTGCTGGCGCCGGCTGCGGCAGCTGGAGACGGACGGGTTCATTGCCGGCTACGTGACGCTGCTCGACGCGCCGGCCATCGGTCTGCCCATCCAGGCCTACGCTCTGGTGTCGCTGGAGAACCACCATCCCGAGACGGTGCGGCAGTTCGACCAGGTGGTGAACGAGCGGCCCGAGGTCCTGGAGTGTCACTCGATGAGCGGACCGAACGATTACCTGCTGCGCATCGTGGCGGCGAGCATGGAAGCCTACGAGCGTTTCCTGTCCGCGCACATTCTGCAGGTGCGCGCCGTGCGCTCGGTCAACACGAGCTTTGTCCTGAGCACAAAGAAGTTCACTACGCGGCTTCCGGTGTGAGGACGTGCGACCAAGTGACTTGCTTCCCGCGTGCTCTTCAGGGAAGCTGCTGGTATCGGTTCCGCAAGAGGTTCCTCACCAGATGCCTTCGGGGCGTCATCGGGTCTGACACGGATGAGCACCTCGACTACCCACCGCTCCGGTGCCCTCGCATACGTAGGCGTGGGCGCTGCGCCTGACGACCCACAGTTTCACGTCCGCTTCACCCCTGAGAACGCGCTGGCGGCGGAGCCGCCGACCAACAGTTTTCGCTGGATCGGATGGGCCACTCTGCACATCGGCGCCCACGGCGTGTTGGTCGCGGCCCGGCGCCGCGGCTGGATGGGGTTTCATCGCCGCGAGCGACGCTTCTTCCCGTCGGCCGACATCCGCAACGTGTATCGAGAGGGCGGTGCCGTCTGCGTCGAGCTCGCCGACGCGCCGACCGGACCGCAGAACTTTCAATTCTGGCCGGCCGATCTGAAGACGGCGGCGACGATCGTTGCGCTTCTGCCCACGGCGAATACCGTCGAGATCGACTCTCCGGCCGCCAACGACACGCCAGCGTCTCCGCGTCGCAGAACGGGTTGGATCCTGGGCGCTGCGGCAGCCACGGTCACCGCGCTGGTCGTGGTCGGCCTCCTGTTCCTGCGCGAGGGCGAACGCTCGCTGCAGTCGGCAGGCTCAATCACGGTCCTTCCCGTTGCCGCCACGACGGGGACGCCGGCCGGCACGGGGGAGACTGCAGCGAAGGCCGCTGCAATTGCAGACGCCGCCGGTGCTTTCGAGGGCATGCAGGAATTCGAGCGCATCGAGCCGCAGATCGAGGGACTCAAAACGCAGTTCTCGACCGCGCTCACGTCATTGGAGCTCGGATCACTCTCACAGGCGGCCTTCTCGGACGGCCTCGAGACCTGGCTGATTCCGCAGTGGCGTACGCTGAGCAACGAAGTCGGCGAGGCGACGCCCGCGCAAGCCACGCAAGGCTCGGCCCGCTACGACCTCCACGAGAATCTGGTGAATATCACGTTGACGTGGGAAAGCGCGTTGGAGTCGTACGCGAACGGCTTACGCGAGCAGAACACGGACAGGAATCTGGCGGCATTCGCTCAGCTGCGGCACGCAGCAGACCTCGAGAGGCAGGCCCGCCAGTCGTATGCAGCGCTCGAGGGAGATTTGACGGCTCCGACCGCCGCGCCATAGCCGCCGCAGGTCCTTAGGCTTGGATTTTCGCCCGAGCCCAGCACCAGCTCATAGCCGCCGACGGGCCATAGCTGCCGACCGGCGCCAGCGGTCAAGCCACGCCCGTCCTCACTGCAACTCCCGCAGGTCCTCCGCATTCAAATGAACTGCCGCGGCCGCGACGTTCTCCTCAAGATGCGCCACTGACGATGTGCCCGGAATGGGGATAATGACGGGAGCACGCGCCAGCAACCATGCAATAACGGCTTGTCCGGAGCTCATACCGTAACGCGCCGCAATCCGGCCGAGCGTCTTGCCGGCACCCGATCCCTGTGTCAGCCGCGAGGAGCCCAGCGGGGCCCAGGGTATGAAGGCGATGCCCTGGCCCTGGCAATACTCCAACACCCCGTCCGACGCGCGGTCCGCGATGTTGTAGCGGTTCTGCACGGACACGATCGGTGTGAGCTTCTGCGCCGCCTTGATTTCCGCAACGCTTACGTTGGACAGGCCGATGCCGCGAATCTTGCCCTCCTCCTTCAGGCGCACCAGCTCGCCCACCGAGGCCTCATACGGCACGCGCGGATCCGGCGCGTGCAATTGATACAGATCGATCTGCTCGACCTGCAAACGTTCCAGGCTTCCTTCGCAGGCCTGCCGCAGGTGCTGCGGGTGCCCGTTGCGATTCCAGACATCCGGCCCCGGACGAGTCAGTCCGCCCTTGGTGGCGATCACGAGTCCGGCCGGATAAGGACGCAGGGCCCGCGCGATCAGCTCCTCGCTCACATTCGGACCATACGAATCGGCCGTATCGATGAAGTTGACGCCCAGCTCGACGGCTCGCCGCAGTACGCTCACGGCTTCCCGGGCGTCAGCGGGCGGACCCCAGATGCCCGGCCCGGTGATGCGCATGGCGCCAAATCCCAACCGGTTCACCGTCACGCCGGAGCCCAGAGCAAGGGTTCCGGCCGAGGAGGCCCGCGCGAGGTGGGCAGAGGCGACGCCGGTTACGTTCATGTGGAGCTCCTTGAAAGCGTTCGTCCGATGCCTGCAAGGCGCCGGATCTCTAGCGCAGACTCTTCCAGCCTTGACCCGATTCGGCAAGCCGCAGCAGCAACGGCGCCGTCTGCCAGCGCGAACCGTGTGTTGGGGCGAGGCGACGCATCGTGGCGATGATCCGGTCGAGACCGACCTGTTCAGCCCAGAACATCGGGCCTCCTTTGTAGGCCGGGAATCCATAGCCGTTGACAAACACGACATCGATATCACCGGCGCGCAGGGCGATGCGTTCCTCGAGGACGCGCGCGCCCTCGTTCACGAGCGGATGCAGCAGGCGATCCAGGATTTCCGCATCGGCGATGGGCCGGCGTTTGATCCCCTTTTCGGCCGCCAGGCTCTCGATCAGCTCCAGCACCTCCGGATCTGCCACACGCGCGCGGCCTTCATAACGATAGAAGCCCTTGCCCGTTTTCTGCCCCAACCGTCCGGATGCGACCAGCTTCTCCAGAAGCGGCGAGCGGCGCTCGTCCGCGGGCAGCTTGCGTTGCCTGCGAATGAGCAGCCCGACGTCGTTGCCGGCAAGGTCGCGAACGGCGAGGGGCCCCATGGCAAATCCAAAGTCCTCGATCACGCGGTCGATCTGCTCGGGCGTGGCGCC
>CAZLYG010000247.1:0-7857 GCA_964563075.1 uncultured Steroidobacteraceae bacterium
TTCAGCGACATCCACATTCTGCTGATCAGCCATGCGCACTTCGACCACGATGCCGGAAGCTCCGGGATCAAGCGCGAGACGGGAGCCCGGTACATGGTCATGGACGACGATGTGCCGGTGGTGGAATCCGGTGGCGCCAAGGATTTCCAGTACGCCGCGACCAGTCACTACCCGGCCGCCAAGGTCGATCGGGTGCTGCACGACGGTGACGAGGTTCGACTGGGCGATACCGTGTTGGTTGCCCACAAGACCCCGGGACATACCCGCGGCTGTACCACGTGGACGTTGCAGGTGCCCGATCACGGCCGAATGCTGAACGTCGTCATCGTGGGGAGTTGGAACGTGAATCCCGGTTATCGCCTGGTGGATCGGCCGGGGAAGCCGGCTTCCTACCCCGGGATCGCGCAGGACTTCCAGCGCACCTTCGGCATTCTCGAGCACTTGCCCTGCGACGTATTCCTCGGCGCTCACGGAGAGTATTTCGGGATGCTCGAGAAGCTCCAGCGACGCTCGGAGAGCGCTCCGGAGCAGGTCTGGATCGACCCGCAAGGCTATCTGGACAAAGTGCACGAGCGCGAGGCGGCCTTCAAAGCGGAGTTGGCCAGGCAGAGCCAGTAGCGCTGGCCGGTCGCACGGCCGCCCTGCGACAAGGCATCCAAATAGAGACAGGCGTCGCTAAGCGGGAGCTTGAATGAGACGAAAGGCTCGATGACAATCCGCAACGCGCCAGCGGAAGGCAGCTGTTGATTCAAAGGACGCGAGCGGTGATCAAACGCGGGGGGCGCCGAAGGTGGCCAGCGAATCAGGCCGTGAGGTGACGCAGACGGGCGATTGCCCGGAGCAAACACCCACCACCCCACCGGGCGCGGGAGCGTCCACGCAGCGGCTCGAGGAAGCGTTGGAGCTCGAGCGGGGACTGCTGCGGACGATGATCGATTCGCTGCCGGCGAAAATCTACGCCAAGGACCTGCAGAGCCGCTTCATCGCCTGCAACTGGCCGATCGCACGCGAGATGGGCACGACGCCCGCCGAGATCATCGGCAAGACCGATTTCGATTTTTTTCCCCGGGAGATGGCTGAAGGGTTCTTCGCCGATGAGCAGGCCGTCATCCGCTCCGGCGAGCCGTTGATCGATCGGGAGGAATGGGTCCTCGATCGGATCACCGGCCAGTTGCGCGAGATCTCCACGACCAAGGTTCCCTTTCGGGACCGCTCGGGCAAGGTGATCGGCATCGTCGGCATCGGACGCGACATCACCGAGCGCAAGCGTTACGAGGAACGCATCCGCCACCTGGCGACTCACGACCCGCTCACCGACCTCCCCAACCGCAGCCTTTTCAGCGAGCACCTGAATACCGCGGTCAGGCAAGCGAGCGCGTCGGGCACCCGCTTCGCCATCCTCTTCGTGGACCTGGACCGCTTCAAGTTCATCAACGACTCGCTGGGCCACGAGGCTGGCGATGCGTTGCTCAAGCAGATCGCGGTGCGGCTGCGCGACAGCGTCCACCCCACAGATATCGTGGCGCGCCTCGGCGGGGATGAGTTCGTTCTACTGTGCCGCGAGGCGGCGGAAATCGCCGACCTCGACGCTCTGGCCGCAAGGATCCTCAACGCTGTCATTCGCCCCGTCGTGCTCCTCGATCAGGAATGCCGTATCAGCGCCAGTGTCGGTGTGGCGCTGTATCCCGATGACGGCCAGAGCGAACGCGCACTGATGAAGAGCGCGGACACCGCCATGTACACAGCCAAGCAGGACGGCAAAAACAACTACCGCCGCTTCGCCAAGGGCATGAACGCCGACTCCCTGGAACGGGCGATGCTGGAGAATGAGCTGCGGCGCTCCCTCGAGCGGCGCGAGCTGCTCGTGCAGTACCTGCCGAAGTTCGACCTGAAGTCCCGCACCATCACCGGTGCCGAGGCGCTGTTGCGCTGGTCGCATCCCGACCTGGGGCTGATTCCGCCGCTGCGCTTCCTCCCCATCGCGGAGGAATCCGGGCTCATCGTCCCGATCGGCGCGTGGGTCCTGAAGACCGTCTGCGCGCAACATATGGCCTGGCGTGCCCAGGGCCTGCCGCCGATGTGCATCTCCGTCAACCTGACGTGGCGTCAGTTCAACGACGAGCATTTCGTGCGGATGGTCCTGGGGGCGCTGCAGGACTCTGGCATGCCGGCGGGCATGCTCGAGCTGGAATTCTCCGAGCAGCTGCTGCTGCAGCATGCCGCACGCGCGTCGCAGATCCTGCGTGAGCTCAAGCAGGCCGGCGTGCGCCTCGCCGTGGACAACTTCGGCGCCAGCTATCTGTCGCTGGCGAGCATCCAGAGGTTTCCGATCGATACCCTGAAAGTCGACCGCTCCCTGTTGCGCGAGATCGACGACGCGCAAAGCGCTGCCATCACGGATGCGATCGTCGCCGTCGCGAAGTCCCTCAGCCTCACGGTCATCGCCGAAGGAGTCGAAACGATGCGCCAGGCGGCGTTCGCCGCCGAGCATGCGTGCGATGCGATGCAGGGCTTCTATGTCAGCGAGCCTGCGGGGCCGGCGCAATTCGCGGACCTGTTGCGCCAGCAACAGGCCCGCTCCCGCTCATCGGCCTGAAGCCCCTCAGACCCCTCGTGCACTGACACCAGCGCCCCGGCCGGCCTCGTACACCGCCGAGCCGCGCCTCACGTCCGAGTCCGCAGGCGCAAGCTCTCCCAGCTCGCATCCGCCAACCAACCGCCATCGACCGTCAACGTCGTGCCATTGACGAATCCGCTGCGCTGCGTGTCGGCCAGAAATGCGATCGCTTCCGCGACGTCCTCCGGTCTGGCGAAGCGGGCCTGAGGTACACGGTCGGTGATGTCGCGGTCCGAATAGGCACCGCTCCCCTGGTCCGCGACGTCCATCTCGGTCTTGATCCATGCCGGGCAGACTGCATTGACCCTCACGCCACGCCCGCCCCACTCCGCGGCCAGCGTTCGGGTGAGGCCGATCAGGCCATGCTTGGAAGCGTTGTAGGCGCTCCGATGGGAGATTCCGGCGAGCCCGGCCACGGAGGCCACATTGATGATCGAGCCCGCCGCACGCTCGAGCATCTGCGCTCCCAGATATTTGCACAGCAGAAACGGTCCGAACAGGTTGACGCCCATGACGCGCTGCCATTGCTCCGCCGTCGTATCCTCCGCAGGGGCGATGCAGCTGATGCCGGCATTGTTCACCAGCACGTCCACGCTACCGTATTCGCCCTTCATGGTTGCCGCAAGCTCACGCACGAAGGCTTCGGACGAGATGTCCCCGCGGACGCCGATGGCTGTTGCACCGGCGGCTCGAATGCGGCCAAGCGCTGCTTCCGGAGACTGGATGTCGGTCGCGACGATTTGGAAATTGCGCTGTGCCAGCAGCACTGCCGTCGCCAGACCCAAGCCCTGGGCGGCGCCTGTCACCAAGGCTACTTTCAAGCTCGCTCTCCCTGGGGGAACCGGGGAGCGAGTCTACCAGCCAGAGGTCGATGCGCCAGAGCAGCGGCGCGGTGTCCGCCAGCGAGGGGCCGCCGGCGGACACCGGGAACGATCAGAACGAGAGACGGAAGCCCACGCGCGTCGCCAGTCCCAGCGTATCGAAATACACCGGGTTGGTGCCCGCATACGCGTTGCCGAAGAAAATCGGCGCGGACGCGAATGGCGGCTTGCGGTTGAGCACGTTGTTCACCTGCACGAACAGCTGCAGCCCCTTCAACCCCGGCACGCTGTCGAAGTTGAGCGTGCCGTTCATGTTGAACAGGAAGTAGCTGGGGACGTAGTTGAACGGCAGCAGCACGTAGCCATAGCCGCGGATCGAGGGGTCGTTGTTGACGACCTTGTTGTACAGATCCGTCTGCTGCGGCGTCACGCCCTGCGCATCGAGCGTTCCGTGGCCGACCCAGCTCATGCCGGGCGTCAGGCTCACCATTCCCTTCTGCCACGTGATCGACAGGTTGCCGCGCCAGCGGGCCGCCGGCGTGTTGTCGGTGAGTATGGCTCCGGCACCGGTCTGTCCCAGGATGCTCAGTATGGGTCCACCCGCATAGTTCTGGTAGATCTGCTCGCCGGTCCAGGTCGTGAGAGCCCGTGCGCTCACGGTGCTGCCATCCGGCAGGGACGCCACATAGTTCAGGGAGAAGTCCACACCCTTCTCGTCATAGAACGCACCGTTGTAGGCGAACGCATTGACCAGGGTGGCGTTATCGGCACCGGCCTGCCACGCCGCCGCGCCCGTCAGCTGCGGACCGGTGCTGGTCGGTCCGTACTGATTACCCTTCGAGTCGTACGCAGTGGTGTTGAAAACCATCTGCGAGCACGCACCCGCGTCGCCGCTGTTACAGGCCTGCTCGACCTCCGGCACGTTCGCCGCCGAGATGGCGTCCTTGATGCGAATGTGGAACCAGTCGGCGGAGAATTGCAGACCCGGTGCAAATTTCGGCGTGAGCACGAACCCGAGGGTGGTGGTATCGGAGACCTCCGGATGCAGGTTCACGTTGCCGAACAGGTTCTCGGTGCAAGGATCGTCGAAGATGTTCGCGGAAGTCAGGTGCGAGCAGTATCCGAAGCCGCCGGTCGCACCGGACTGCAGCTGCTGGCCGTAGTACAACTCGCGGAAGTTCGCTGCACGCGAGTCGCGCGACTGGCTGCCGCGGAAGCGGAAGCCGTCCACCGGCTCGTACATGAGGGAGACCTTCCACGTGGTCAGGTCGTGGTCGGCCGTCCGCGGCAGAGTGGGATCCACCGTGTAGCTGATCCCGCTCTCTGCTTCGGTCATGTAGCGCGACTCGCGCGCCGCCACGTCGACCGTCAGCAAGTGGGCGCCGGGCATGTTCTTCAGCAGCGGCATGTTGGCTTCGACGTACACCTCGTTGACCGTCACACCGCCGGCAAACGGGGTGCCGAACTGGGCAGCGAAGTCCTGGCTGCGCGCCGCGCAAGTCGCCGGATCATCGCCCGGCAGGCACGATTGGCCTTCATCGTTGTGGCCCACTTCGTGGCGCCACTCGAAGCCCGCGGCGAGCCCCCAGGGTCCGGCTCCGAGGCCGTCCCAGATGTTGCCCGAGGCGTCGAGGGCCGCGACCGTCTGCTCATAACGCAGGCGTTCGTCGAGGTTGCCGAACGCGTAAGCCTGCGCAGCCGACGAGACCCCGCCGGTACCGAAGGGGTTGAGCGGTTGACAGCCTTGCGCCAGCAACGCGTTTGTCGCCAGCACCGGCGAGGGAATCGGGAAGCCGCCGAACACTCCCGTTACGGCATAGCTGGCCAGGGGGTTGTAGTACGGGTTCGTCGGATTCAAGAGGTTCTGGATGCCGCCCGCGGCCGTGACACGGCACTCGGGTACGCCGTTGACGAGCACCGAGTCGAGCGCCATCTGGTATGAGGCGGCGCGGATCTCGTTCGGCTCGAACTGCTCACGATGGGTGAGGCCGTACTCCGCGTAGGCATCCCACGTCCAGGAGGAGTCGCCGAACTTGCCGTCGAAGCCCGCCGAAATGCGGCGCACGGTGGTCGTCGTGTCGGCGCCCAGGGGAATCTGCCCGGTCCAATCCTTGTTGAACGCGTTGTAGCCGTTGTTCACGGCGTTCAGCAGAGACGGATTGCCGAGCGCCGCATTTTGTGCGGCGAAAGCATTGGGAGAGGTGCTAACGGTCGTCGGACCGAGCAGGAAATCGTTGTAGGTGGTCGAATTGCCGATGATGTTCTGCCCTGTGAGGCCGAACGCCGGCAGGATCGTCGGCTGCGAGGTGTTGCCCGGCACGAACACCTGCGACTCGACCTTGCCCCAGTTCAGGTCGGCGTTGAAGTTGATGCTGTCGGTCACCTTCGCCGTGACCATGCCCGTGATCACGCCGCGGGTGTTCGGCGCGCTCAAATTGGTGACCTTGTTGATGGGATTGCCGTCACCACCGACGACCGTGCTGGTATTGGTCACGCTCGACTGTGCCAGCGGTGTTATACCCGTCGTGTAGGGCAGCAGTCCCAGGCCATCGGACGATGACTGCAGCGTCGTGATACCCGCGCCAGGGTTGCCCCTAGGCGGGAAGAATGCGCCGGCGTCGCTGATGACGTTGCTGCGCAGATTGCGGCCGTATGAATAAGTGGCGATGTTGTTTCCGACCACTCCCGTCTGGTAGAAGCCGGCATCCTGCGCACACCACGAGCGCGCGTTCTGGCAGCCGACGGCGTCCTGCTTTTCGTACTCGCCGCCGACCACGAAGTGCACGCGGTCGTCGAACAGGCCGTGGCCGTAGGCTCCCGCAACGTGCCGGTCGCGGCCATCGCTGTAGCTCGTCTGGTACATATCGGCGTCAAACTTGCCGCCCTCGAGCTTGTGATCGAGGATGACGTTGATGACGCCGCTGATCGCGCCGGAACCGTATGCGGCGGAGGCGCCGCCGGTGACCGTATCGATGCGCTGCACCAGGATCTGCGGAATGAAGTTCAGGTCGAAGCTGTCACCTTGCGTCGTCTGCACTGCGCGGCGCGTGTCGATCAGGGTCAGCGTGCGCGTGCCGAAGAACGGGTTGAGTCCGCGCAGGTCCGGAATGTAGGCGCCGGTGAAGAACGACGAGTTACCGGTGTTGGCCGGCGTGAAAGTCGCGATGTTCGAGGGCGTCATGGCCATGGCCTGGCCGACGTTCACCATGCCCATGTCCTGCATCAGGTCCGAGTCGATGACCGTCGTCGGAGTCGGGGTGGTGAAATCGTCGGTGCGCTTGATGCGCGACCCGGTGACGGTGACTTCTTCCAGAGTGATCGGTTGCGAGGCGGCAGCGGCCGCCGGTTGCTGCTGCGCCCGTGCCGGGCTCACCAGGCCACCCGAGAGAGTTGCGCCCAGTATCGCTGCCACCGCCGCACGCACCTTGTCGCGCCTGCCGAAGAAAGTTTCTGCCGTCACGTGTGAAGCCCCCAGTTGAGATAACAGTGTGGGAGCCGATGCCCGTACCTGCGCTCGTTGTACGATCGCTGCGTCGTTGCATCGGTCCCCTCAGCGTCGCCGATAACGCTGTGGCGCACGCACAACAACGCGTGTGCGGCTGGGGGGCTAATCTGCCAGAGCGCGCCGGAGCGGTTTTTATCGAGAGCGAAGCCGCCGTTGATCCACAGTGCAGGGCTCGCCCGTCGCGCGCCGCTCAGTGGTGCGTCTCGGCGACGCGGGCTCGAGCGGGGACGGCGACCGTTCTTTCATCGCAACAGTGTGACTGGGTACCTTGTCAGCAGAAGCGGCGCACTGGCTGCGATACTCCGTCGGTGTGGAGTCGAAGTGCTCGCGAAACACTTTGCAGAAATGTGCGCTGCTGGAGAAGCCGTGATCGAACGCGACGTCGCTGATGGTGCGCGCGCGCTGTGCCGGATTGATCAACGCCTTCGCGCTCTCCTCCAGCCGACGGCGCAATATGTACCGGGATAGAGTCTCCGGACCGTTCGCGAACAGCATGTGCAGTGAGCGCGCCGAGGATCGGAACTGTGCCGCGATAGTCGCCGGGCTCAGACTGCTGTCGCGCAGGTGATTCTCGATGTAGCCGAGAATCTGGAACCGCCGATTCTCCAGCGTCCCCGACCCCGTCGGACTTGCGCAGGACAGCCGCGCGTAGGCGCCGCCGATCATCTGCAGCAGCGCAGTCGACAGCGAGCCGCCGAGACCGCCGATCCCTGGCCCGGAACACTCGCGCCACAGCCCCGCGACCAGATCGAAAAGCATGCGCGACAGGTTATCTTCGCCGCCCATCCGTACGGCGAGCACGCTCTCGGGAGAGCCGATCTGCCGCCGCAGCACGGCCTCCGGCACCGGCAGGCCCAGCATGCGATTGGGCTGCTGGAGAATCATCTCATACGGCAGAGCGCTTGCCAGCAGCG
>CAZLYG010000248.1:0-7854 GCA_964563075.1 uncultured Steroidobacteraceae bacterium
GTCAGCCGGCGGAAGTGGTCGATGCGGCAGCCGCGGCCGGCCTCAGCGAGTTCGGCGAGAGCTATCTGCAGGAGGCGCTCGCCAAGGAGCAGGCGCTCGCCACACGCGCGCTCACGTGGCACTTCATCGGACGCCTGCAGGCCAACAAGACACGCCCCGTCGCCGAGCGCTTTGCATGGGTGCACGGCGTGGATCGGCTGAGGATTGCGCAACGATTGTCGGAGCAACGGCCCTACCACGCCGCTCCGTTGAATGTCTGTCTGCAGGTCAACATTGCCGCCGAGCCGACGAAGGGGGGAGTCAACCCGGAGGAGGTGCCGGAGCTGGCCCGGGCCATAGCGGCGCTGCCGCGCCTGGAGCTACGGGGCCTGATGTGTATACCGCCGGAGGAGACCGACCTCGAGCGGCAGCGGATGTGGTTCGCGCGCCTGCGCCAGCTGCAGGACGCGCTGAATGCACAGGGCGCCCGGCTGGACACTCTCTCCATGGGCATGAGTGCGGACCTGGAGGCCGCCGTGCTGGAGGGGTCGACCTGCGTGCGCGTTGGCACGGCGCTGTTCGGACCACGGGTATAGTGGGGCCCGGAATTGCCGGCGGCGCTGCCTGGCGGTCGCGTTCAGCCGAAAAGCATCTTTTCGAGCCTGACCGCTGCCGGCGCGACGCGGGCTATCGGTACAATCGGCCCGCAATGAGCAACACCCACCTGGCAATTCTCGGCGGCGGCAACATGGGCAGGGCGCTGATCGGCGGCCTGTTACGACAAGGGACTCGTCCGGAGCAGATCTCTGTCGGGGAGAGCGTACCCGCGGCCCGGGAATCGCTGTCGAACGAGCTTGGCATCGCTGCGACTGCCGACAACCGCGCGGCACTGGCAGGCGCCGCTGTCGTCGTAGTGGCGGTCAAACCGCAGGACACCCGGTCGGTCCTGGAGCCCTTGCGTGACCTCCTGGAGCGCAATCGTCCGACCGTGCTGTCGGTTGCGGCAGGCATTCGCGTGTCCTCGCTCGAGGCCTGGTGCGGCGCTGGCGTACCCGTCGTGCGAGCCATGCCCAACAGGCCGGCACTCGTCGGAGCCGGTGCCACAGGCCTCTATGCACCGTCTCAGGTCGGCGTTGCGCATCGCGCCGCTGCACAGCACGTCATGGAGGCCAGCGGCGAGGTCGTATGGGTGCAGTCCGAAGACGCCCTCGACATCGTAACGGCTCTGTCCGGAAGCGGGCCCGCATACTTCTTTCTGCTTGCGGAGCTGATGGCGAACGCCGCCACGGAACTGGGGCTGGAGCCGCAGGCCGCACGGCGTCTCGCCGTGGCGACGCTGTACGGATCGGGGCTGCTCGCTCACACGAGCGATGTCGATCTTGCGCGCATGAGGGAGCAGGTGACATCCAAAGGCGGCACGACCGAAGCGGCTTTGCGAACTTTCGCCAACGCAGACCTTCGCGAGATCGTCGCGCGCGCACTAGAATCGGCAACATTGCGGAGTCGCGAGCTGGCCTCCCAGTTCGGCAAGCTGCGCTAGCGGGCAAGATGAGCGCCATCATATTCATCATCGACACGCTGCTGCGACTGGCGCTGTTCGTCGTGCTGGCGCGGCTGCTGTTGCAGTGGGCGCGAGCCGACTTCCGCAACCCGATCTGTCAGGCAGTGGTTCGCGTTACCAATCCGCTGATCCTGCCGCTGCGACGCATCCTGCCGCCGGTTGGCAAGGTCGACACCGCTTCGGTGGTGGCGGTGATCATCGTTGCGAGCGCTTACGTCGCGATCATTACCGCGTTGAGCGGCGACGGCTGGCCGGACCCGCTCTCCTGGACACGGTCCATTGTGCTGGTCATCGTGCGAACGATGCTCGAGACCTATTTCTGGGCAATCTTCATCTACGCGCTGCTCAGCCTGATCGCACCCGGCGGCTATTCACCCGCGCAGTCCGTCCTCGCCAGTGTATGCGAGCCCATCCTGCGTCCTTTTCGGCGGCTGATTCCCGCACTCGCAGGCATCGACCTGTCGCCGTTGTGGGCCTGCATCGCGATTCAGGCCATCCTCATCCTCTTGCGTTACTGAACGGTACCGCAGGCGAGCCAGCCCGAAGGTGCCGACGTTCAAGCGCGGTCTCTACGAGGTGCGACGCTGGCATCGCGCCGGCCCGCTCGCGCCGCTGTGATTCCTGCCCGCCACGCTCGCGCATGCGCGCGCGTCGAACGAGCGCGCGTGGCGGCGCTGTTGCGAAACACGCTCTTACGTCTGACACCGCAACGAAAGTCCGAGCATTCGCGCACGCAGGTGCGCGCGCTCGCCGAGGAGCTCACACATGCGCGCGCCCGCTCCACTTGCAAAAAACCCTTGAAAAAAAGGCATTTCAGCCACCAACAAAGCGGAAAACCCCTTGCCAAAGCGCGTGCATGTGCTATTTTTCGCGCCGATTCTCTCGCGCGGCGGCACCGCGCTCACTGTCACAAATTTCGAGGAGTAGCGCAAAATGGCAAAAAAGGGTGGCGCACCGACGAAGTCGGAAGTCCTGACTCAGATCTCCAAGGACACCGGGCTCTCGCGCAAGCAGGTGGGGGGCGTGTTCGATTCCCTGGGTGGTGTGATCAAGAAGAGCCTGAAGAGCGGCGGACTGTTCACGATCCCGGGACTGTTGAAGCTGAAGGTCGTGAAGAAGCCGGCCACGAAGGCCCGCGAAGGGGTCAACCCGTTCACGGGTGAGAAGATGACGTTCAAGGCCAAGCCCGCGAGCAAGAAGGTTCGCGCTCTGCCGCTGAAGGCCCTCAAGTCGATGGTCAATTCTTAAGTCGTCGATCACTTCCGTCAGCCCGCGCGCTGGATTCAAAACCTGTCAGCAAGCGCTCAACCGCGGCCCCGAAGGGGTGGAGAGCTGACCGGTGCGGCGACAATACGACCCGGAAGGAACGCAGGCACGTTCCTTCCGGGTTTTTAGTTTTCTGCGCCATCGGCAGGCACCGCGGGGCGCATGAATGTCAGGACGGCCTCGCGCAGATCGTGCAGCCGGCCGTGAAAGAAATGTCCCGCGCCGGCCAGCACCCGGATCTCCGGCGGGCGCGCCCGCTTCCCCACCCAGTCGAGCACGTAGCGCGGCTCAATGACGTCATCGGCGTCGCCCTGCACGATCAGCCAGGGGCACGGTGGTGCCACACTTCCCACATCGAGAATCGTCACACCCGGCGCGACCAGCACGAGCCGTTCGGGCTGCGCGCGCGCGGCAGAGCTCACCGCGACAGCGCCGCCGAACGAAAATCCGGCCAGCCACAGCGCGGCGCCCGGAAATAAGTGTCGCCCCTTGGCGACGACTGCCAGTGCATCGTCGACTTCGCCACGGCCCTGATCGAACGCGCCGCCGCTGCCACCCACGCCCCGGAAGTTGAAACGCAGAGTGGGTGCGCCGAGCTCCAGGAAGGCCCGTGCCAATGTATGTACTACTTTGTTCTCGAGTGTCCCGCCGTAGAGCGGATGGGGGTGACACACGACGCCGAAGTGGCCGGCGTCGTGTTGCGGCGGTGTCTCCAGGAGCGCTTCGATCGCGCCCGCGGGACCCGGAATGACGATCCGCTCGGTACGCGGCGGCCGATTCGGCACGTCAGCTCGCGGCGCCGCCGGAGGATGCCGGGCCCGACAGGCCGGCGAGCCTGACCAGCAGCCGGTTGAGCCGTTGGACGTATTCCGCCGGATTGGCGAGCTGCCCACCTTCGGCCAGTCCGGCCTGATCGCAGATCAGGTTCGCGAGCTCGTTGAATTGCTGCGTATCGCCGATGCTCTCCAGGTATTTCACGATCGGATGACTGACGTTCAGCTCGAGCGTCGGTTTGCTGTCGGGCACCTTCTGTCCCGCGGCAGCGAAAATCCGCCGCATGTTCACACCCATGTCGTGCTCGCCGAGCACCAGCACCGCCGGTGAATCCTTCAATCGAGTGCTGGCGTGCACGTCCTGCACCCGCTCGCCGACGGCCGCCTTCACCCGCTTCAGCAGATCGCTGCTCTCCTTGACCTCCGCCTCGTGCTGCTTCTTGTCCTCCTCGCTCTCCAGCCCACCCAGCTCCAGATCCCCGCGCGCGGCATCCTTGAAGGGCTTTTCCTCGAACTTGTCGAGCTGGCCCATCACCCACTCGTCGATGCGTTCGCTGAGCAGCAGAACCTCCAGGCCACGCTCCTTGAGCTTCTCGATGTAGGGGCTCGAGCGCGCCGCCGCCACGCTTTCGGCGATCACGTAGTAGATGCGCTCCTGCCCCGGCTTCATGCGCTCGACATACTGCGCGAGGCTGGTCGTCGGCTCCGTCCCTTCGCTGTGCGTGCTTGCAAAGCGCAGCAGTGGCAACAGGCGGTCGCGATTCGCGTGGTCCTGCGCGACACCCTCCTTGAGCACGGTGCCGAACTCTTTCCAGAATGTCGCGTACTTCTCGGGCTCGTCTTTGGCCAGCTTGGCCAGCAGATCCAGCACGCGCCGGGTCAGACCGCCCTTGATCGCGTCCACCTCCGGATCCTGCTGCAGCAGCTCGCGCGAGACGTTGAGCGGCAGGTCGTTGGAATCGACGACGCCCTTGATGAAGCGCAGATAGGTGGGCAGAAAAGCCTCGGCGTCGTCCATGATGAACACACGCCGCACGTAAAGCTTCACACCGCGCGGGGCCTCGCGCTGGAACAGGTCGTAAGGCGCGCGGCTGGGCACGAACAGCAGGCTCGTGTACTCGCGCTTCCCCTCGACCTTGTTGTGACTCCACACCAGCGGATCGGTGAAGTCGTGCGCAATGTATTGGTAGAACTGCTTGTACTCCTCGTCCTTGATATCCGCCCGCGGCACCGTCCACAGTGCCTTCGCCTGGTTCACGACCTCGTAGTCGAGGGATGCCGCACCCTCTTTACGCATGCGAACCGGGAAGCCGATGTGATCGGAATAGCGGCGGATCAGGGAGCGCAGGCGGTAGGCGTCCGCGAACTCCTTCGCGTCAGCCTTCAAGTGCAGTGTCACCTCGGTGCCACGCTCCTGCCGCGTTACGGTCTCGACCGTGAAGTCGCCCTCGGCACTGGATTCCCAGCGCACGCCTGCCTCGGCGGCGACTCCGGCTTTGCGCGAGAGGACCTCGACGCGCTCGGCAACGATGAAGGCGGAATAGAACCCGACGCCGAACTGCCCGATGAGCTGGGAGTCCTTCTGCTGGTCGCCGGTGAGCGAGCGGAAGAACTCGGCTGTTCCCGAGCGGGCGATCGTGCCCAGGTTGGAGATGGCCTCCTCGCGCGTGAGCCCGATGCCGTTGTCGCGGATTTTGACCGTATTGGCCGCGGCGTCTGCCTCGACAGTGATCTGCAGCTCGGTCTCGCTTCCCAGCAAAGCCGGATCGGCGAGCGCGGCGAAGCGCAGCCGATCATTCGCATCCGAGGCGTTGGAGATGAGCTCGCGGAGAAAAATCTCCCTGTGGCTGTACAGGGAATGGATCATCAGCCTCAGCAGATCGCGGACTTCCGCCTGAAATCCGAGCGTTTGCCTGCTGGTGGCTCCCTGAACCGGGTCTGCGGGTTCCTGCACCGTGCTGGACATGATCGCTACTTCCCCCAACGGCCGGGCCCGGGATGGGCTGCTCGTGGCCGGGGCAGGATCTTGGGAATCGAAGGGCGATTTTTCAAGCTCCAACGCGGGAGCGGCTCTCGCGGGAAGCTAGGCGGGATTGAAGAGCCAGAGCACCAGGGCGGAGACGGTGGAGATGGCGGCGGTCACCGGAGCGGAAACCGCGCCCACCTCTTCGACGGCGGACGTAGCCAGGTGGCGACAGGCATGAGCGAAGTCGTCCAGCTCGTCCCACAACAGCAGCAGGCGTTCCATGGTGGGCACTCTACGGTCCGCATGTGACAGAGGGCGTGTTCGATCTCACAGTCACCTCAAAGGCCCTCGGTTGCACACTTGCAGCCACGCAAAGGGGTGGTAGGCTCCCACCATGAAGCGCATCGTCGTCCTGAACCCCAAAGGCGGCTCGGGCAAGACGACCCTCGCGATCAACCTGGCCAGCTACTTTGCTACACGCCAGCAACCGACGGTCCTGATGGACTTCGATCCGCAGGGCTCTTCGATGCGCTGGGTGAAGAAACGCCAGCCGACTCAGGCGCCCATCCACGCCATCGCCGCGTTCGAGAAGGACAGCCGTACCACACGCTCGTTTCAGCTGCGCGTTCCGGAAAATACGACATATGTCATCGTCGACACGCCGGCCGCGGTCGAATCGCGCAATCTGCCGGAGATCACCAAGGAAGCGGACAAGATCCTGGTGCCGGTACTGCCTTCGGACATCGACATCCACACCTGCTCGCGCGTGATCCGCGATCTGCTGCTGGTCGCGAAGATCCGCCGCGAGGATGACCGGATCGGGGTGATCGCCAACCGCGTCCGCCGCAATACCCTCACCTATCAGTCGCTGATCCGCTTTCTGCAGACGCTCGGAATCCCCATCGTCGCGACCATTCGCGACTCGCAGAACTACGTGCGAGCCGCCGAGCTTGGGATCGGCGTCCACGAGATGAAGACCTACGTGGCGCAGGACGACGTCGAGCAGTGGCAACCGCTGGTGGACTGGCTGGAGCGGCCCCGCGCGCAGCCACACGGGCCTCCACCACCGGTTACGGTGGACGACGTGGACGTGACTACTTCTTGAGAAGCGGCTTCGGCGCGCCCACGGGCGCGGCGCCAGCGGGAGCGGGCGAGTCGTCGCCTTCCCAGCTGTCTCGCATCTTGTCCGCCCAGCTCTTGTAGTTGGACCAGGTGTAGAGATTCTTCGTGATCGCCGCATGGCGCGCGCGGGCGCGCTGCATGCGATCAAGCCAGCTCGAATACGGGTCTGCAGCGTCAGCAGGCGCCTGCACATTCCCTGGTGTCTTCGCAGTGGCTGCCGGCTCGGTTCGAGAACCGGGCGGATCGCTCCGCGCTCTGTCGGGTGAGCTCATTGCTGCTCCTTAAACTTTGTCAGCAGCGTACGTTTCCGCAGACGCTGCCGCAGGAACTGGTTCACAGGCAAAACGCAGCCAGCCGCCGCATCACGAACGCTGCGACCTTGCTCTCGCAATAACGCATTCTCGCGTGCGATGCGGCTGGACGTTATGTAAGGCGCGGCCGCCTCAGGCGACGAGGCGATAGACGGGACGGTACTCGGTGCCGGGAAGCTTCATGCGTTTCTGCGCGACGAACGCCGTCAGCAGCTCATCGAGCAACCGCATGATGCCGGGATCCCCGGACAGCTCATACGGACCGTACCGCTCGATGGCCTTGATGCCGTGCTCCTTCACGTTACCCGTGACGATCCCGGAAAACGCGCGGCGCAGATTGGCTGCAAGCTGGTGCGGCGGCTGGTTGCGGTGCAGCTGCAACGCGCGCATCGACTCGTGCGTGACCTCGAAAGGCTGCTGGAATTCCGGCTGCACGGACAACAGCCAGTTGTAGTTGTAGGAGTCGTTGTTCTGGCGGCGGAACTCGCGCACTGCATCCATGCCGCGCACCAGATGCCTGCCGACCTCGGCGGGATCGTCGATGATGACGGTGAAGCGGCGCACGGCCGCATCCCCGAGCGTACGCCCGACGAACTGCAGGATGTGGTCGAAATAGGCCGCGCTCGGGCGCGGCCCCGTCAGCACGACGGGAAAGGGCTGCTGGCGATTCGCCGGATCCATCAGGATCCCGACCAGATAGAGGATTTCTTCCGCGGTGCCTGCCCCACCGGGATAGACCACGATGCCGTGCGCGAGACGCACGAATGCTTCGAGGCGCTTCTCGCTGTCCGGCATGATCACGAGCTGGTTGACGCTCGCATTGGGCGGCTCGGCCGCGATGATTCCCGGCTCGGTAACACCGATGTAGCGGCCGTG
>CAZLYG010000249.1:0-1597 GCA_964563075.1 uncultured Steroidobacteraceae bacterium
CCCCTGGTCCAGCATCCAGTAGTCGTAGTAGATCTTGGAGAGATATTTGTTGCCGATGTCGCAGACCAGAGTCACGACGCGCCGGGGGGATTTCTGCTCGCGGCAGTAGCGCAGCGCGGCCGCGAGCAGCGTGCCCGTGGACGTGCCGGCGATGATGCCCTCTTTCTTCAAGAGCTCGCGGCAGGTGCGGAATGCTTCGGCGTCGCGAATCGTGTAAGTGGCTCTGACCTGGGAGAAATCGGCGACCGGTGGGATCGAGTCGCCACCGATGCCTTCCACCAGCCAGCCACTCTCGGCCTTGCGCACCTGCCCTGTCTTTGCGTAGTCGGCGAGGATCGATCCAGCCGGGTCGGCCAGAATCATTTCCACGTGCGGCGCTACGCGGGCGAAGTAACGCGACAGCCCGGCAAGTGTCCCGCCAGTGCCGACACCGCAGATGACGGCGTCC
Organism: uncultured Steroidobacteraceae bacterium; assembly: GCA_964563075.1. Taxonomy (GTDB): domain Bacteria; phylum Pseudomonadota; class Gammaproteobacteria; order Steroidobacterales; family Steroidobacteraceae; genus 13-2-20CM-66-19. The sequence goes on from CAZLYG010000249.1 coordinate 449, forward strand.
AGACGACCGCCGGTCTGCTCCCAGATCTCGGGTGCCGTCGTCTCCTCGTGTGCCTGGGGGTTCGCCGGGTTACCGAACTGATTGATGAAATAGGAGTTCGGAATTTCGCGCGCCAGTCGCTCGGCGACGTCCCGGTAATACTCGGGATGACCTTTGCTCACATCCGAGCGCGTGAGCATGACGTCCGCGCCCATTGCCTTGAGGTGGAAGATTTTCTCCTGGCTCATCTTGTCCGGGATGACCAGTTGCAGGCGGTAGCCTTTCTGAGCCGCCACCAGAGCGAGACCGAGGCCGGTGTTGCCGGCGGTCGCTTCGATGAGCGTCGTCCCCGGCTTGATCTTGCCGGCACGCTCGGCCGATTCGATCAGGTACAGGCCGACGCGATCTTTGATCGACCCGCCGGGATTCTGGTTCTCGAGCTTCAGGAACAGCTCGCACGGTCCGGTATCGAGATGGCGTGCGGCCATGAGCGGCGTGTGGCCGATCATCTCCAGCACGTTGCCGAAAGTCTGAGCTGGCATGGAGAGTCCCTCGCTTGAGGGGCAATTGTACCGCACGGGCTGCGGGTGCCCGCCGCGCGCGGCCCCACCAGCCTAACGGGCACGTGGGTCGCCCGATGCCCGCCCGCCGCGCGAACGATGTCACCGATCTGCGCGGCTCAGCTCGGCCCGATGCGCCTGACGATCAGCCCCGATTGCAGCCACTCGCGTAGAAATCCAGCCGCCTGGGCCGCCGCGGCCGTTTCATCGCTGCCTGCGCACAGCAGCTCGCACAGCTCGCCGAACGAGCTGCCGCTGCGAGCGGCGTCCAATGCAGCCGCTTCGGCAGCTGCCAGGGAGCGGAAGAAGATCTCCAGCCCCCGGCGCCACAGCAGCCACTGCTCAGCCTCAGCCGCGAGGCTCGGCTCCGGCTGCTCTGCTTCGTTCGTGATCGCATTCCAGATCTGCGGCACATTCCACGCCAGCTGCAACCGTCGGATCGACGGATGCCAGTCGAAACGCAGGTCGGCCCATTCCTCGGGGGCCACCGCGGCCATCGCGCTCGGCTCGAGAGTCGGGGCGTCGGCGGCGTCAAAGGCTTCCGTCATCGCCCATTCCCACCGCGCCAGCTCCGCGAGAATCGGCACACCTGAGTACTTGGGATCCTGCG
>CAZLYG010000249.1:1607-7840 GCA_964563075.1 uncultured Steroidobacteraceae bacterium
CAGAAACTCCGCCATCGCCCTGCCGTAATAGCGGATGGAGGCATAGGTCGAGTCATGCGAGCGGATGTAGGCAGCGGCCAATTCGCCGAAATCCGTCTCGCCCAGAAGCTGTGCAAGCACGGGAAAATTCGTCCCGAGCGCTTCTGTCAACCGCGCCCCGTAACCGTCGCCGTAGATTGCGAGGCGCGTGGCAACGGGCACCCTCTCTGTGCCCATGACATGGTTCTCGATTTCCCGTTGGCCCCGGAGCAGATACTGCTGAAAATCCAGCTGCAGTTGACTCAGTCGGGTCGTCATGGATGAGAGCGCTCTGGCATGCGCCAGCCTCACGCCGCCCGCGCGAGCGCTTGCGCCGCGACTGCCCGGGCTGCCGCGAGCTCCGCACACAGCTCTTCCAGCGGTGGGATGTTGGCATCGCGTTCAATCATCGTTGCGACGTTGCCGAAGCGACGCACCGCCGCGGCATACAGATCCCACACGGGATCCGGCACCGGGTGGTCGTGAGTATCGATGACGTAGTCGCCGTGGTTTTCGTGCCCGGCAAGATGAATCTGCTGCACCCGCTCAACGGGTATGGCGTTCAGATAGTGATGCGGGTCGAATTCGTGGTTCACGCTGCTCACGTAGATGTTGTTGACGTCGAGCAGGATGAGACAGTCCGACTGTTCCGCGACGGCCGTCAGGAACTCCCATTCCGTCAGCCTCGAATCGCCGAACGTCACGTAACTCGAGACATTCTCGAGCAGAATGCGCCGGCCCAGGACGTCCTGCACGGTGCGCACCCGCTCGACCACGTTGGCGAGCGCTTCCTCGGTGTAGGGAAGAGGCAGCAGATCATGGACATTCCTGCCGGCGACGCCCGTCCAGCACAGGTGGTCCGAAATCCATTCCGGCTCGATGCGGGCTGCAAGCGCCTTCACCTGCCCGAGGTATTCGCGATCCAGGGGGTGAGTGCTGCCGATGGACATGGAGACGCCGTGCATCACGAGCGGATAGCACTCGCGAAATTTCATCAGGTAATGAAGCGGCTTGCCGCCGGGAACCAGGTAGTTCTCCGTCAGCGCTTCCAGCCAGTCGACGTCAGGTCGCTGGGCGAGGATGGCGTCGTAGTGCTCGACGCGCAGGCCAAGACCGAAGCCGAGGGAGGGACGGGTAAGCATGGTTATCGGATCGAATATCTGCGGCCGGGCGCCGCCCACGACGCCCGGCCGCCTGATGAGCGTGGTGCTTGCTGCTGCCGGGGAATACTCAACCCGCTCCGCCGCGCGCACAACGCCCGTGCGGCGATTACTTCGCCGCTTTCGCCTTGGCGGCGTCGCACTGGGCCTTGGTCATTTCCAGGAAGCCCTTGCCCTTGCAGGAGTTCATCCCCTTGCAGGCATTGTTGGCGGACTTGCAGGCCGACTGGCCTTTACAGGCATTGACTCCCATGCACTGCACCTTGCCCGCATCCGCGGCGCTTGCCGTCGTGATGGCGGCGGTCGAGAACAGCACCGCGGCGGCGGCGGCCAGGGCGACACCGGACAACTTGGAACTCATCAGTTTTCTCCTTGAAGCGTCAGAAAGTGGACTTGCATGCTAGAGACCGGGCTGCTGGCGTCCTTATGGCAGTGGGCCCACAAATTTTCCTCCCCGGGGGCGAGCCTGCCCGGCCAGCCTGCCGGGACCCTCCATATCGGCCTGGATATCGGCCCGGAGCAGCGGAATAAGCCAGGGCAGGGATTGTACCCCCGGGGGCCGTGACAGGGCGGTTTGTCGCCCCCGGCTGGGGCGGGTTCGTAGGAACGGTACGGAGGAGGGCCCCTGTCGGATGCAGCGGGTCCCAGCGGGAGCCTGGTGCGCGGGTTCGGGTCCGCAGAGTCGACAGAATCGCGTACTCGACGGTGTCCTAGTGCGCGTGCTGGAGCATGTTGACCATGGCTGTCGCGCCCGTGGTGAGTGCCACGTTGCCCAGCATGACGAGAAGGACCCAGCGAACCAGTTCGGCCTTGGTGGCTTCGCTCTTCTTCTCCAGCTCCGACCTGGTGACCTCGATCTTCTTTTCCAACTCCGATCGGGCGAGCTCGATTTTCTTGTCCAGCTCCGCAAGAGCAATTCGAAGATCCGCGCGCAGTTCCGCGCGCAGCGCCGTGAACCGCGCGTCGAGAATCGGAACTGTCACGAATTGCGACTGTGTCACTGCCAGATCAATCCCGTCCGCGATGGCAAAGGCCATCTGAGGCTCGATTCTTCCCTTCTCGATCAGTAGTTCGACCACTGCCGCCTGCGAGGTCATGACATCCCGTCCGCGAGACTGAAGGGTCGTCATCCTACAGCCGGCGACACAACAAGCATATCCGCATTTGTGGCGAGTTGGTTCAAAAATTTGTGCGCGATTCAGGAGTATTTCCGCGCCTCTTTGCGTGTGTATCCAACCGCGCGCACGCACACGCGAGAGGTGACGTGTTAACTGCGCGGCAGGTGAGCCTCGGCGCTTCGCGCGGGCGCTAAGGCGCAAAAAGTCCAATCAGCGCCGCCCCGACCTCAAGCTCTTGTGCACCTCATGCGCAACCCGAGTGCCGCTATGTAAGGCGCCAGTGACGGTCCCGCCTTCCGAGTCAGTCGCCTCCCCGGCAAAAAACAACGTCTCGTGAAGCGGTGCGGCCAACTCCTGCCGCGCTTTCTGGCCGCCCGCAGTGACGTAGCTATAGGCACCGCGGGAAAACGGATCATTCAGCCAGTCGTGCACATACGCTGCTTCCAGCTCCAGCTCGTGACCGCCGAACATCGTTTTGGCGTTGTCCGACGCCTCTCGCACGATGTCAGAGACAGGGCGCTCCGAGAGCCGCGCGGCTTTGGGTCCGCCCATCCAGGCAACCAGCACGGGCGCACGCACCGGCCTGGCCGTCCAGAATGTTGGAAAAGTCAGGTCGGGGGCCTGAAAGAATCCGGCGTCGCGGTACTTGCCGCTTTCCAACGCCTCCCAGAAAGCCGAGCGGTAGCGCAACACGACTTTGAGCACCGGGCCGGAGGCGAGCCCCGCGAGGGCGTCGTGCTTGTCGGTCAAGTCGGGAGTGAAGCGAACGGCGCCGGTACTGCCGGCAGGAGCCTGCAACACACCCAGGGGCAGAGTGACGATCGCGCGGTGCGCCGTCGCATGAAACGGTGCGCCGAGAAACTGTCCGTCCACTTCAACGGTGCCCGCCTGCCATTTAATGTGCTGCACTACCGAATGTAGCTGCAGCCGGACGTGTTTCCTCTCGAGGGCTCCCGAGAGTGCGGCCAGCAGCGAGCTATAGCCGCCGGAGGGCCGGAACTGCGGTGCGTCGAGCATGCCGCCGGAGCTCCACTCTTCGGCGATCGAGAGTGTGCTCACGCGCGCGGGATCTGCTGCATCGAATCCCTGCACAGCTGCACGCGCCAGCTTGCATGCATCCTTAGAGAGACCGTAGCGCTCGGCGTCGGCGAGGAATGCGTCGAACGCGATATCGGCCTGCTGCAAGCGCGTAAAACGCTCCAGTCCCGCCTGCACTTGATCGAACAGGCCTTCCGCGCGCTGCTGCAGCTTGCCCTCGAGCCATACATAGCGTTGTCCGGAGGTCGACAGAGCTGCCTTACCCACTTCCTGCAGAAGCTCGAAAGTCTCAGGGATCTGTCCGTGGATGAATTCCGCTCCGAGCTCCACGGGTGCGGGCAACTCCGGCTCGTGGCGTGTCCACACTCGGCCGCCGACCCGGTCGCGCGCTTCCAGGATGAGGATCGAATGACCCTTGGTCGCCAGCTCCGCGCCCGCGGCGAGCCCTGCGACCCCGGCTCCGATGATCACAACGTCCCATGAAGCGTCTGCCACGAAAGCTCTCCGCGCAAATTCTATTCCTCGGATCCAATATGACACACTCGACCGTGCCGCGCCCGCAGTGCGGCCACGCGAAGCGCCGGTGTCGTAGAATGCGTCATGTCCGCAGTCCACACCGCCACCCTCACGGCACACCCCTCGACGCCCTGCGAGGCTATCCGCGCCTTCGAGGTACGCGTGCAGGTCCGGGAGACCGATTTGCTGGTGCTCGACTACACCGTGCAAGGAGACCTGTCACGGCTGCGCATTCCGCCGCCGCGCACGGCACAGCGGGCTGACGAGCTATGGAGACACACGTGCTTCGAGGCGTTTCTGGTGACTGACGATTCTCCTGGCTATTACGAGCTCAATTTCTCACCTTCCGGCGAATGGGCTGCGTATCGATTCTCCGCATACCGCACAGGCATGACGCCGGCCGACGGCGTGGGGGTTCCAACGACGCGTCTCGTAAGCGGAGCGGGCAGCTTGCAAGTCGAGGCCGCGATTGCGGTCTCGGCCATCCAGGAAGTGCTGTTGCCGCAGAGCGCTGTACCGCTGCGAATTGCATTGGCGGCCGTGATGGAGGACAGCGCAGGCAGAGTGTCCTATTGGGCACAGCGGCACGCACACGGCAAACCTGATTTCCACCATCCCGACGGCTTCGCACTCGAGATCTCCCCATGAAGTTCGGCATAGACCGCCTGATCGAAGAGCCCGAGCTGCGCCGGCCGCTGATCGGCCGGCGCGTCGCGCTGCTGGCCCATCCGGCCTCTGTCACCCGCAACCTCGCTCACTCTCTGGATGCGCTCGGATCAGCAGGCGATCTGCGGTTGAGCGCGGCCTTCGGGCCTCAGCACGGCCTTCGCGGCGACAAGCAGGACAATATGGTGGAGTCAGCGGACTACACCGATCCGGTGCACGGCATTCCGGTGTTCAGCCTGTACGGCAGTGTGCGCCGGCCGACCGCCGCGATGATGGATACCTTCGACGTGCTGCTCGTTGATCTGCAGGACGTCGGCTGCCGCATCTATACATTCGTGACCACACTGCGCTACGTGCTGGAAGAAGCCGCGGCCAAGGGCAAGGCCGTGTGGATTCTCGACCGCCCGAATCCCATCGGGCGCCCCGTAGAGGGTCTGAAGCTGAGGCCCGGGTGCGAGAGCTTCGTCGGCGCCGGTGCCCTGCCGATGCGCCATGGGCTGACTCTGGGCGAGCTGGCGCACTGGTTCATCGCGACGCTGCGGCTGGATGTCGACTGTCAGGTCATTGCGATGGAGGGCTGGCAGCCTGCTCACCCGTTTGGGTACGGCTGTCCGGTGGGACAGCGTACCTGGGTCAACCCGAGTCCCAATGCACCGAATCTGTGGATGGCCCGCTGCTATCCCGGCTCCGTCATGCTCGAGGGAACGACGCTGTCGGAAGGCCGCGGCACGACACGGCCGCTGGAAGTGCTGGGCGCTCCGGATCTGGATGTGCATGCCCTGCTTGCCGAGATGCGTGCGCTCGCACCCTCCTGGCTGCGGGGCTGCCGGCTGCGGCCCTGCTGGTTCGAGCCAACGTTCCACAAGCACGTCGGCAAGCTCTGTGCGGGCTTCCAGGTACACGTAGAGGACGCCGCTTACTACGATCACGAAGCATTCCGGCCCTGGCGTCTCTACGCCCTCGCGTTCAAGGCGCTGCGCCGCCTGCGCCCTGATTACGAGATCTGGCGGGACTTCCCCTACGAGTACGAGAAGGACCGGCTGGCCATCGACGTGATCAACGGCAGCGATCTGCTGCGCCGCTGGGTCGACGATGCCGCGGCGGCACCCGGGGATCTGGACGCCCTCACGGCGCCGGATGAGGCGGCGTGGCTGGCCGAGCGCGAGAAGGTGCTGTTGTATTGAGGCGCGGGCAGTACACTTCACGAAGCGAGCGCGCAAGCGCGGGCGCAAGGCTGTTGCTCGCGGCGGCAGTTCTGTTGATCGCTGTAGTGGGAAATGGAGATAACGCTGTGGCGGAAACCACTCCTTTGATCGCGCGCTCCGCGCTGTTTGGCAATCCGGTGAAGGCGCAGGCGCGGCTCAGCCCCGACGGCAAATATATCTCGTTCCTGGCTCCCGATGATGGAGTGCTGAACGTCTGGCTCGCGCCGCAGGGTAATCTGGCGCAGGCAAAGCCGATCACCCACGATCGCAAGCGCGGCATCCGTCAACACCTGTGGGCTGACGACAGCCGGCACGTCTTGTTTCTGCAGGACGAAGGCGGTGACGAGAACTGGCGTGTCTACAGTGTCAACGTCGAGAGCGGCAGGCAGATCGATCTCACGCGCCTCGAGAAGGTGCGCGCCGAGATCGTCGGCCTCTCCCCCGAAAGACCCAACATTGCGCTCATTGCGCTCAATGACCGCGACCCCGAGTGGCACGATCTGTACGAGATC
>CAZLYG010000250.1:0-7743 GCA_964563075.1 uncultured Steroidobacteraceae bacterium
CGGGGCGGCACCCCTGGGCGAGGAGGTCACCAAGCTCATCAAGGTGATCGAGCAGATGACGATGGAGGGCAGCGGGAAGATTACGAACTGGAGCACCGGCCAAATCGACCCCTTCTGATAACCGGTCGATCCTTGCCCACTGAACGGGCCCACTGAACGGGCCCACTGAGCGGGCTCACTGAGCGCTGTAGCCCCTCGCCGAGAGGCACGCAATCATCGCGCGACGGTAATCGTCCGGGCTGCCGGTCGAATTGCTCACCGTCGGGTCGAAGCCCGTCTGCGAGCGCGCCCAGGTGTGGCACTCGTACTTGTCGTTTGACTCCTGCTCCTGCGTCTGGCCGTTCTGAGGATAGGCGTACACGTCGGTTCCGGTGCTTGCGGGAGGTGCTTCCGCCTGGTCGACGTCGCTGTTGTCGTCCGCCGTCCCCGCCACCGGAGGAGGATCCGTCACCACGTAGCCGTTCTGCCCGACATTCCACGTGTAGTACACGTCATTGCAGTAGTAGTACGGGATGCCGCCCCAGTAAAAGGTGGCGTATCCCACCGGGAGGGCCGCCAGGAACAGCGGGAATCCCCACCCGTAATAGGCGCGCGGCCAGAACGCTCCGTGCCAATAGCCGCCTGCCCAGTAATGGCCGTATCCAGGACGGCCGTAGAACCCCGGACGTACTCCACCCGGGCGGACGTAGCCGGCGTGGGGGGCATAGCCGGGACGGGCCGTATAACCGCCATGGTAGGCACCCCCACCAGCGACATAGCCGTGCGAGGAGAAGCTGGGCCTTGGCGAGTAGCCCATGCGGGCTCCGCCGCTGTAATAGTGCGGGGCACCACCGAAATGCGTGCCTCCGCTGAAATGCGGCGCCCCGCCGAAGTGGCCTCCGCCGCTGAAGTGCGGCGCACCACCGAAATGAGCTCCGCCGCTGAAATGCGCTCCGCCACCGAAAGAGTGGCCACCGCCGCCGCCGCCAAAATGGCCGCCGCCGCCGTGACCCTGCGCGAAAGCCTGCCCGCCGGCGAGCAACGCGGCCAATGTGGCCACTGCCCAGAATCGACCCTTGCTGGCAAGTCCAATCATGTTCGCTCTCCAAGTCCGCCGCGCCTTGCGAGCGCCGTGCGTCCGGTACCGATTAGACCTCCCAGTATCGATGTCGTTCAAGCACGGAGCGCTCCCGAGTGCGCGAAAGACCTATAATTTCCTTTAGACTCAACGCACGGGAGGCGCTAAGGTTTACTTATCGCGGGCCACAGCCTCACAGGTGCTGGCGCTTCACTTCCGGGCATTCCCTCAAGAGTCTTTGTGGGCGCCCTGGGGGGTTCTCAAGTACCGCCGGCGCTCGTTCCACTGGTGGCGGGCGTGCAGCTTTTCCGACTGGTTGGTGGACTCCGGCGGGAGCGCCTGCAAGGCCCGCAGCGCCGCTGCGTGCGCCATCGTGACCCTCGGGTCCGCCTGCAGCAGGGCGCGATAATGGTCCACAAACGCCTGCTCGGCAGGCGCGCCCGTGCCCGACAGCAGCTCCCGTGCATGGGCCCCGATGGCCGCGGTCTCGCTGGCCGGCAGATCGTTCGCGTACGCGAGCGCATGGTCGATGTCCGCAATCAGCCGGTACAGCGGCTGCAGCCACTCCCATTCCGGGCTGGTGGTGATCTCTCGCAACCGCTCCAGTGGTGATGCGGGAGGCGCAAAACGGCGTTCCGCCTCGAGCACTGCTCCCAACACCGCCTGCAACGCCGTGCTGCTCGCGCGCAGCGCTGACAACCAGGGATGTTCGTCTTCCATAGCGGCTTCCGCGTGCTTCAATGGAACCTGAGGGGAGCCTGGACCGTATTACAAGCGCCGACTCCAGCCGCGCCAAGCGGCCAACCCCACTGCAAAGGGCTCGCCAACATGACCGTGACCTTTTCCGCCGGTCCGGTGATCGCGCTGATCGCCGGCATCCTGATCCTGATCATGCCCCGCCTGCTCAACTATATCGTCGCAATCTACCTCATCGTCATCGGCCTGCTGGGATTGTTCGGTGGCCACGGGCACATCGTTTAGGTTCAGCTCGTGATCGTGCCGCTCGCATCGCCGAAGCCGATGCGAGCGCAGCCGGCTTTCTCGCACCACGCGCGCAAAATGACTCGGTCGCCATCCTCCAGGAAAGTCCGCTCCTCGCCGGAAGGAAGTGCCAACGGCTGCTTGCCGCCAGCCGTCAGCTCGAGCAGCGAGGCGGCCTCGTGCGGTGCGGGGCCCGACTGCGTACCGGTGCCGAGAAGGTCGCCCGATTCGAGGTTGCATCCGTTGACGGTGTGATGGGCCACCATCTGCGCGATGGTCCAGTAGGCGTGGCGGAAATTCGAGCGGGCCAGCGAATGCGGTGCGCGCCCCCGCGCGCGCATGCCCGGCGTTTCCAGCAGCGCCTCAAGGTGAATGTCGAACGCGCCTTCCCGGCGTTCGCCATCGCTATCGAGGTACGGCAACGGTTGTGGATCTGCAGCCGGGCGCTGCCAGGGGATCCGGTAAGGCTCCAGCGCCTCGAGCGTGACCACCCAGGGAGAGATCGTCGTCGCGAAGCTCTTGGATAGAAAGGGGCCCAGCGGCCGGTACTCCCACGCCTGGATGTCGCGAGCGGACCAATCATTGAGCAGGCACAGGCCGAAGATGTGATTCTGCGCCTCGCCGAGCGGCACGGTCTGTCCCAGAGGGTTGCCCCGACCCACGATGACGCCGAGCTCCAGCTCATAGTCCAGCCGGCGGCTCGGTGACAACTGCGGACGGGTGGCCCCCGGCGCCATCACCTGACCGAGCGGCCGGCGCACCTCCTGCCCGGATACGCGCACAGAGGAGGCGCGCCCGTGATAGGCCACCGGGACCCATTTGTAGTTCGGCAGCAGGGGATCGTCGGGACGAAGCAGACGGCCGACCGCCGTTGCGTGATGGATGGATGTGTAGAAGTCTGTGTAATCACCGATGCGCGCCGGCAACGCGAACTCGACTTCGTTCAACGGTATCAGCGCCCGCGCGGCGGCATCACAGTCCGAGCGACCCGCCCGCAGCACCTCTGACAATGCGACGCGCAGCGCAGACCAAGCCGCGCGCCCGAGGACCATGAGCGCGCGCAGATCGGTGGAGAGGATGGCTTCCTCCAGCACGTCTGACAGTCCAGGAAGAAGGCGCAATTGCCCGGCAGCACGCAGATCGAAAGCCTGGTCGCCGATGGCGACGGCACAACGCCACACCTCGCTCGTTCCGGCGCGGCGCAACACGGCGAACGGGAGATTCTGAATGGGAAAATCCGCCTGCGGGCTGTTGGCGCTCGCCACCCAGCTCTGCAGGGCGGGATCGTGTGTGCGGTTGAGCCCGGACATGCGCCGCTCAGCGTGGCTTCCCGCCAGCTCCTGAGGAGCCCGCGTCCGGGCGGCCTGCGTCGAAACTCTTCGGCAAGCCGTCCCAGCAACGCGCGTAATCACGCTGGCGCTGCGAGCACTCGAGTGCAAATCGCGTTGGCCCGATGGGCGTGCGGCTCTCGAACATGAATGCCAGGGTGTCGGACAGCTTCTGCGGTCGAGCCGTATCCGCCTGACTGGCGCGCTCGAACGTCGCCGCATCCGGCCCGTGACCGCACATGCAGTTGTGCAGCGAAGTGCCGCCCGGCACGAAGCCCTCCTCCTTGGCATCGTACACGCCGGTGATCAGGCCCATCAGCTCGCTGGCCACGTTGCGGTGATACCAGGGAGGCCTGAACGTATCCTCCATCACCAACCACCGCGGCGGGAACACGACGAAGTCGAGGTTGTCCACGCCCGGGGTATCGCTGCTCGAGCGCAGCACGAGGTAGATCGACGGGTCGGGATGATCGTAGCTGACGGAGCCGAGCGTGTTGAAGCGCCGCAGGTCGTATTTGTACGGCGCATGGTTGCCGTGCCAGGCGACTACATCCAGCGGCGAGTGTTCGATCGGTGCGATCCACAGGTGCCCGCCGAACTTCGCCAGCAGCTCGAACTGCCCTTCGCGATCCTCGTAGGCCGCGACCGGCGTGAGAAAGTCGCGTGAATTCGCAAGCCCGTTCGAGCCGATCGGGCCGAGATCCGGGAGCTGCAGCGGCGCACCGAAGTTCTCGCACACATAGCCACGCGCCGCCGCGTCGAGGAGCTCGACGCGAAAGCGCAGGCCCCGGGGAATCACCCCGATCTCCTGTGGCTCGATCTCCAGTACCCCCAGCTCTGTGGCGAGCCGCAACCGGCCCAGCTGCGGCACGATCAGCAGCTCACCGTCCGCGTCGTAGAAAAACCGCCCCGCCATGGAATGATTCGCGACGTACCAATGGATGGCGCACCCCGACTGCCCCTGAGGCCCCCCGGTGCCCCCGACTGTCGCCAGCCCCGCGAGAAAATCAGTGGGCTCGGCCGGAAGCGGCAACGGATCCCAGCGCAGAGGATTCGCAGGAGTGTCCTCGAAACAGTGGGTGAGAAGGCCAGCGGGCGCGCGTGTGAATTCGCCGTGAGTCACGGCAGGCCGGATCCGATATAGCCAACTGCGCCGGTTGGCGTGACGCGGAGCGGTAAAAGCCGTGCCGGAGAACTGCTCGGCGTACAGGCCGTAGGCGCAGCGCTGCGGGGAGTTGCGTCCTTCGGGCAGCGCTCCGGGGAGCGCTTCGCTGGCGAAGTGGTTGCCGAAACCGGTTTGGTACTGCAGCACGCTCGAGCCTTACGGGGCGCGATTGACCGGCGTCCCGCGGGCAATGTAAATAGTTGCACGCGCAACTGTCAACGCAGGGGGCGACTTGCACAGCCGAACCGCTTTGCATCTGCCGAGCTTCGTGCCGTTCCGGCTCAACCGGCTGGCCGTCGCCGTGAGCCACTACCTGTCGGTCATTTATCGCGAGCGCTTCGGACTCGACATTCCCGAGTGGCGCGTGCTGGTCACTGTGGGTCCTGAGCGAGGCTGCACCGCACAGTACATCGCCGGCAGCGCGAGAATGCACAAGACGCGCGTCAGCCGCGCGATCGCGCACCTGGTGGAGCTGGGGTTGATGGAACGCACCTCCAGCGTACGCGACCGGCGCGAGATGCAGTTGCGGCTCTCGAAAACCGGGCGGCGCATGTATCAGGAGCTCGTGCCACTGGCACTCGAGCGCGAACGGATGTTGCTCACCTGCCTGAACAAGGACGAGCTGCGTGGGTTTCTGCTCGCTCTGGAACACCTCGAGCAGTTTCTCGATCTATAATTGCTCGCCGCCTCTCGAGGTATTCCTCATTTGCCAGCCTTTAGCCCGTTCCGCGTGCTGCGTACCCTGGTGATGGCGCTTGCCGCCAGCGCCGTTTTCTCGGCCCGCGTGCCGGCTGCTGACACCCCCGCACATATCGACTTTGCCCACTCGGCGCAGCTGCTGGTGGATGCGCAGGAGTCAGGTGATACGGTCACGCTGTGGATCCGACACGCGGCCGACAAGAAAATCGTCGACACCAAGGATGTCTCGGTGGCCATTGCTGGCAAGAACCAGGTCGTCACCCGTCGTGCGGATGGCAGCTTCAGCATTCCCACCGACGATCTGCGCGGCAACGAGGCGAAGCCCGTGCAGTTGATCGTCGGGCACGACGGTATCCGCGAGCTGCTCGAGGGACAGCTGCCCGCTCCCCCGCAAAGCGTCACCTCGGGACTGCTCGGCAGCCACAATCAGCTCTGGTGGTGGGTCATCAACATCGGGGTGTTGCTGGTCGGCGTACTCGCGCTATCACGCAAGAAATCCTACTGAAACTGCGATCGACCCGTTGGTCTGCGCCGCACCCGGCTGCTATAAGAGTGAGATGGATTGCCCGAAATGCGGCCATCGGCAGGCGGACACTGTCAAATGCGAGGCGTGCGGGGTGTACTTCGCCAAGCTGCAGGCACCCGCGGCGCCCAGCCGATCCATCCCTGCCAGGAAGTCGCCCGCTGGTGAGCCGGGCCCGGGGCTCGGGGCGGGTGCCCTGGTGTTCACAGCCGTCATTACGGCTGTAATCGTCATTGCCTCGATCCGCCTGTGGAGCACTGCCCCGCCGCCGGCCACCCGGACCGGCCTATCCAACACCGCCGCATCCGCGCCGGCAGCAGCGCCGATGATGCAGGCGGCGGACAGCACCGGCATGCCCGTCTCCGCCAGCACCTCCCCAGGCAACCCCATCGAGGCGGCCCGCAGGGCCACCGTGTTCATCAAAACCGGCTGGGGACTGGGATCGGGCTTCATCATCGATGAGGATTGTCATGTCATCACCAATCGGCACGTGGTCGACACCAACGGCACGCGCGTAGCGAATGCTGTCGTCGGCGATCCCAGCGTGCAGGCGCGCCTGGCGGGAGCGCAGCAGAAGCTGGCACTGGCCATCAACCGGGAGCATGCACAACTGGAGGCGCTGCGCGGCAGTCCCGGAACCAATCTCGAACAAGTTGAGCTCGAGCAACACCTCGCGAAGCTGCGCCAGCAGCTGGCCGCGTTATCGGGCAGCCGGGTCATTCAGTCCATCGAGCAGAGCGTCGATGGGGCCGGACGCAGCGGATTCTCCGCTACGCTGGCCGACGGCCGTCAGTTCGATTCATTGCACGCGGAGTTATCGGACGACGTCGATCTGGCGCTGTTCAAGCTGCCCGCCGAAGGATGTCCGCACGTCCTGGCGACGCACTCTACGGGCCTCACGGCGGGCCAGCGTCTGTATACGATCGGCAATCCTTCCGGTCTTGCCTACACCGTGACCTCAGGGGTGTTCTCCGGCGAGCGCGAGCAGGGGGAGCAGCGCTTTCTGCAGACGGACGCCCCCATCAATCCGGGCAACAGCGGCGGGCCGCTGATCACGGAGGACGGCCGGGTCATCGGCATCAACACCCTGGTGCTGCGCGGGACGCAGGGTATCGGCTTCGCCATTCCGATCGAGACGGCGCTCGATCAATTCTCGGAGTTGGGCAAAGCGCGCTCCGAAGCCGGTCTGTGAGGACGAATCGACGGCGCGACGACAGGCACCAGCAGATGCGCGTCGTATTCGCCACCGGTACGCAGCACGTGGCTGCCGGCGTTGCGCGTGCGCTGATGGCGCGCGAATGGCAGATTGGGCAGAGCATCCGTGTAGATATCGGCGCCTTGCACTATCAGCCGCAAGCTCTCCCCCGCCCTGAAGAGCGTGGCTGATGGCCACAGCTCGATTTCCAACGCAACCGCTTCACCTTCCGGCAGCGGCTCCTCGCGGTCATGCGGATGAACCGGCTGCCACGCGGTGGAGCGATCGGGATCGAGCGCGCGATGACTGGCACGCAGCCACCCGAGAGCGACCGGCCCGTCGTCATAGAAGGCATAGAACGTGAAGCCGACCGCCGCCCCGCCGGTGTCCAGCTTCTGCACCGCCACGAACACGTCCGCATCCCTCGATCCCCGCGCCTCGAGCCACAGGCGCAGCTTCATGTGGCCCGTGAGCTCCGTGTCTTGCGCAAAGCGATAGTCGAAGAGCGCCCGGCCGTGGCGTGCCTCGTAGCTGATCTCCGTCACGGCCTGGATGGGAGTGTCGGTAAGCGCGGCACGGCCGGCATCCAGCCACAGCTTTCGGTACCGGGTGCGCGCGATCGGCCACTCGTTCTCAGCCCGCTCCGTCGCAACGCCGGCTCGTTCGCGAATCTCCAGCCGTACGCGTGGCCAGGCGGGAACCTGTGTCGTGCGTTGCTGGAGAAAATGATCGAAGAACTCGAGGCGCCGGCGCCGGCTCTCGGCACGGTCGTAGTGAGCCCATTTCTTCTGTCCG
>CAZLYG010000251.1:0-6972 GCA_964563075.1 uncultured Steroidobacteraceae bacterium
ACTTTTGCGCCCGCCTTCAGGAGCAGCTTTGCAGCCTCCACATTGCCGCTGCGCGCGACCATGTGCAGCGCTGTTTCGCCATCGGCATTGGGGGACTCGGGATCCGCGCCGGCCTTCAGCAGCAAGCGGATGAGCTCGGTGTTGGCTGTGTCCGCGGCCAGCTGCATGGCGTTCGCGCCGTACGCGTTGGTGGCTTTGACGTCGGCGCCTTCCTTGATCAGGCGCCCGGCTTCGGCCACATCACCTTCGAACACCGCCTCCATCAGCGGCGTGCTGCCGTCCGGCTTACGCGGCTGGTCGGGCTTGCCCGCTCCAGCGCTGCCGGCGGCAGTGGCGCACAGCAGGGCCATGGCCAATGAAGAAGTGGCTACGGCAGCCGCCACCTTTCCCCCTATACGCATACTCAGGCCTCGCTGAAAGTGCCGGTGGCGTCGCCGAACTTCTCGATCTTGACGTTCGCGCGCTGGGCGATCGTCAGCAGTACGTTGGCGAGCGGGGTGTCCTTGGGGGCGGAGATGTGCTGGCCACCCTTGAGATTGCCGCCCTTGCCGAGCAGTACCACCGGCAGCTGCGAGCAGTTGTGCAGGTCCGAATTGCCGAGATCCGAGCCATACAGAATGATCGAGCTGTCCAGCAGGTTGTGGTCGCCTTCCTTGATGCTGGCCAGGCGTTTGGCAAAGCGCGCAAAACGCTCCACCTGATAGGTCTGCACACGCGCCAGCCTGTCCTGTTTGTCAGGATTCTCGCCGTGATGCGAGAGCGGGTGGAAGGCTTCGTCGACCTGTATCGAGGGAAACGTGCGCATCGACGCCTCCTTGATCATGCGCATCGAGGCGATGCGCGTCTGGCCGGTCTGGTAGGCCAGCGCCATCATCTCGAACTGCACGTCCACCAACTCGGTGAAGTCATCCGGCGTGCCCACCGGGGCATTCGGCAGGTTGCCGAGAGAGTCGGCCTTTGCCATGAGCTTGGAGACGCGGCCCTCCACCTCACGCACCGAATCGAGGTAGTTGCTGACAAGCGCGCGATCCGCGGCGCCCAGCTGACGGTTCAGGCTCTGGGTGGCCTCCATTGCGTAGTCGAGCAGGCTGTCGGTGGCCTTGAGGCGCGCGATGCGATCGGCGTTGGAATCGCCGGGGCCGAACATGCCGTAGAACACCTTGCGCGGGTTGCCTTCGAGCGGCAGGCTTTGGTTCGGGCCGCGGTAGGAGATGGCACCCCCGGGCTCGCCGCACAACTCGAGCGAGGCGAGCGGCGTGTCCTGCCCTATCTGCTTGGCGGCCATCTGGTCGATGGAAGTGCCTGCGCCGTGACCCCAGAGAGGCAGCTGCGGGTCCTGGCAAGTCAGCCAGGCCTGTTCCGTGATGCCGTGCGGAGGGTTCTGGCGCTCGCCAGCCTTGTTGCGGATGTTCGTGATCACCGTGACATAGTCACGCACGTTCTCCATCGGCTTCAAAATACGAGAGAACTCGAAATCCTTGCCCGTCCCCTTGGGCACCCAGAACTTCTCCACCGCGCCGTGCGGTATGTATACGAAGCCGAGGCGAGGCTGGATAGCCGCCGCAGTGTTTGCCAGGGCAGTGCCGGCCGGGATCATCGCGTCCAGCAACGGCAAGGAGATGGCGGCACCGGCGCCCTTCAGGACCGTGCGGCGGGAAAGGTGCTTCTTGGTGAGGAACATAGCTATTGGCCTCCGGTCGAGGGTGAGCCGATCGATGCAGTCTTGAGAGCAGGTGCAGGTGATGCGGGCGCGCGCCGGCGGAAAGCATCACTGTTCACTACACCCATCACGATGGATTCGAACGTCTCGTTCTGGGTCTTGGCCTCACGCACGATGTGGCGCACGGTCGGCATGTCATGGAAGTCGAGTGTCCGGCCCACCGCGTAGGTCATCAGCTTCTCGGTGATGGTCTGCACAAACTGGTCGCTGCGTGCGAGCAGCGCCTTGTGCAGGCCCGCCGGTCCGGCGATCACCGTACCATCGGGCATGGTCGCTGTGGGGTCGATGGGCAGATGGTACTGCGGGTCGATGGTGCGGTATGCGCCCACGGTGTTGAAGTTCTCCAGCGCGAAGCCCAGCGGATCCATCACTGCATGGCAACTGGAGCAGGTGGGGTTGCGGCGATGCATTTCCGTTTGCTGGCGCACTGTGGCGGGCTTGCCTTTCGCGGCCTCGCTCAGGTCCGGTACACCCTTCGGGGGCACTGCCGGCGGCGTGCCGAGGATGCGTTCCATGATCCAGGCGCCGCGTAGCACCGGAGCGGTGCGGTTCGGGTTCGCGGTGACCATCAGAACCGCGCCTTTGCCGAGCAGACCGAAGCGGTTCGGGTCCTTCAGCTTCACTTTGTGGAAGCCGTTGCCGCGGACGTCCTCCATGCCGTAGATCAGCGCGACCTGCTCGTTCAAGTACGTGTAGTCGGCCGTGAGCAGATCCGTGACGGGGCGCTCGGAGCGCAGGATGCTGTCCATGAACAGCTCGAGCTCCTTCTTGAACGCCGGCCGCGGGTCATAGACGCCGCTGGCATAGCTGAAGAGCGCAGCCGACGGAACGATGCCGTCCATCTTGGCGACGTTCAGCCACTGGAAGGCAAAGTCCCGCGTCAGCGAGATCGCCTTCGGGTCCGCCAGCATGCGATGCACCTGTGCCCTCAGCACGTCGGGTTTCGACAGCTCGTTCTTCTCCGCAACGGCCAGCAGCTCGTCATCCGGCAGGCTGCTCCACAGGAAGAAGGACAGACGCGAGGCCAGTTCCAGGTCGTTGAGCTCGCGGGCGCCCTGGTCCACCGCCGCCTCGGCTCGGTACAGGAACTGCGGGCTCGCCAGGATCGCAGCCAGAGACTCGCGCACACCGGCTTCGAAGCCGTCGGTCTTGCTGACACGGTCGTAGAAGCCCATCAGCGGGGCGATGTCCTCGTCCTTCACCGGCCGGCGAAAGGCATGGTGTGCCAGGTTACTGACGATCTTCTCGGCGCAGGCCCTCTCGTCGGCAGGGCTTGCCGGCTTGCAGATGAAGATTTTCCGGCGGCTGGGCGAATCGCTCATGCCGGTGATCTTCACCGGGCCCTTGATCTGGAAGGCATGCACGGCTTGCACGCGGTGCTGACCACCCTCCAGCAGGTTGGCTGAACGGCGGTCATCGCCCGGCTGGAACTGCAGGGTACGCCCGTCGTCCTCGGCATAGCTGCGACGCAGGAAGGTGACGGCCACCGTGTGCTGACCCTCCGTGGCGTGGAAGTGGATGTCCTTGAGGCGGCCGTTGATCCTGGCTACCGCGTCGTCGAGCTTCTGGTCGACGGCCTTGTGGTCCTCCTCGCCGCCGAGCTCAGTGCGCCAGAATTCCTTGCCGTCCAGCAGCGCTATGACGGTGTTCTCGAACTCCAGGTTCGGCACCGTGCGGGCCAGGGCCATATCACCGATGGTCAGCACATATTCGCCATCGGCCGGGAAGTTGTGCAGCACGCTCATGCCGCCGCGGGTACCGAAGGGCATGCCGTCCTTGTAGCGCTGCTGGTTGCCTGAGCCCAGGGCGGGAGCCGCGGCCAGCGACAGGATCATGTTGGCTGGCAGGCCATAGGTGGTCTCCAGCGGCACGGACTTTGGATCGCCGACCGCCTGCAGCGCCAGCGCCCGTGCCGCAGTGACCGCTTGATCCATGAAGGAGGGGGTCATCTGCAGCAGCTCGGCGTTGGTGTCGAAGTCGTCCTTCAACGGGTCCTGCGGCAGCCAGGCGGCAGCGTCGATCTGCAGGTCCAGCAGGTCACGCACGGCATTGGCGTACTCGCGGCGGTTCAGGCGTCGCAGCGGCACATAGCCGGCGTAAGGCGTGGCCTGGGCTTTGTCCAGCGTGTTTTCCAGCCAGGAAACCATGCTTGCCACGGCGGCGTGATCGGGGCGCGGCTTGCCCGGAGGCGGCATCAGGCCGGCCCGGAGCTTCTTGATGGCGGTTTCCCAGATCTTGGCGTCCTCGGGGACGGCGTCCGGGGAC
Organism: uncultured Steroidobacteraceae bacterium; assembly: GCA_964563075.1. Taxonomy (GTDB): domain Bacteria; phylum Pseudomonadota; class Gammaproteobacteria; order Steroidobacterales; family Steroidobacteraceae; genus 13-2-20CM-66-19. The sequence goes on from CAZLYG010000251.1 coordinate 3,986, forward strand.
ATGGAATCGAAGGCCACATCGCCCGCCCAGTCCGTGATGTTGTGGCATTTGACACAGTAGTTCTCGACCACCTTCCACTGGGTCTGGCCATCTCCCGGTGGGGCGGAAGCAGGCGTGGCAGCCATGGCCAGACCTGCCGAGCCAATCGCCCCAAGACCCGCAAGTGCCCTCAGCAACCGCCTGCCGCACTTCAATCCCATTGATATCCTCCGCGTCGCCGCCCCCTGAACTGCGGGCGCGCGCAATACGGCACGAAGCATAAGCGCATCCCCCGACCGCACTCAGCAATCCGATGCACTCGTGACCATTTTTTTCTGCCAAATCGCTCACATAGCCGTGGTGACGCTTACCTCTTCACGACCTCTCCATCCGGCTGGTGAACGCACCAGGGCCTTCACGGCCTCGTCGGGTTCGTGGCGCATTCGTGACCGCCGGCAGGCTGCTCCCTGCCGGGGGTGCGACCGGCCGAGCGCTTCTCGCGACCGGACGAGTCGCGCACAAGGTCGCGGAATCTGCAACCCGAGGGGCTCGCCGCTATCCTAGGACCGAGTCGGAGGCAGAATACGTACGCCCCCATCCCTGGCGGGCGGCTGGCGCAGGAAGGGGTGGGGTGAAGTACCTCGGATTCGTCCTCGCGAACATCGCCCGCGACAAGACGCGGCTGCTGTTCCTTGCGGTATCCATCGTCAGCGCCTTCATGCTGTTCGGTGCCTTGTCCGCGGTAGGTACCTTCTTCCGCGGCGGATACAGGTTCGCCGATAACGTACGCATCTTCATCTACCCCAAGCATACCAACACACTCCCGATGAGCTACGTGGAGCAGATCCGCCGCATTCCCGGGCTCAGGCAGGGGCAGGTGGATTTTACGATCTCGCGGGGCGCGTACTACCAGGACCCGAAGAACTTCGTGAGCCTGTTGGCCATGAATGAGGACTTTCCCCAGGCACCGGATACGACCGGCCGCTTTGTCTGGGACTTGCCGCAGGTGCGCGCCTATTTTGCGGATCGCCAGGGCGCCCTCGTCAACGAGTCCATGGCGCAGAAGTACGGTTGGAAGCTCGGCGATGTCGTACCGATCACGCTGTCAGGCATCGCCAAGCTGGACGGTACGCATGTCTTCAACTTCACGATCCGTGGCATCTGGCACTTCCGCGACCCCGCCGAGGGGCACAATCAGTTCTATTGTCACTACACGTACGTGGACGAGAGTCGTGCCACGGACCGCGGCACCATCGATTTCGTCGTCGCGATCCTGAGCGCCGGTGTGGACCCGTCCCGGTTCGCTCACTCGGTGGATCAACTCTTCATGAACTCGGCCGCCGAGACCTCCTCGGGCACACAGGACAGCGCGCAGCGCGACTACTTCAGACGCGTTGGCAACATCACTCTCATCGCCTACCTGATCCTGGCGGCGGTCTTCCTCACGATGCTGCTGGCGACGGGCAACAGCCTGACGCAGAGCTTCCGCGAGAGGACCCGTGAGATCGGCACGTTGAAGGCGCTCGGCTTCGGACCGAAGCGCATCTGGTGGCTCGTGATGACAGAGGCCAACCTGTTGCTGCTCGTGGGGGGCGCTGTGGGCCTGCTGGCAGCCGCTTGGCTCATTCATATGGCGCAGAAGCGGATCGGTGACCTGGAGCTGTCGAGCACCCAGCTGGTCAGCGGTGTGGCGCTGATGCTGGCTACGGGGTGCCTGGTGGGGTGGTTTCCGGCCCGGCGCGCGGCGCGCCTGACGGTCGCGGAAGCCATCAGGACCGAGCGGCGATGATCGCGCAGATGTGGGCGCTCTTGCGGCTGAACCTGCTGACGTTGCCGCAGCGCTGGGCGAGCGCCGCCATCGATGCTTTTGGCATCGCCTGCATCGTGGCGGTTTTCCTCGGGTTGTTCTCCATCGCCGCGAGCTTTCGGTCGCTGCTGATGGCGAGTGCGGACGATGCGATTCTGATGGTTCTGAAGACGGGCCAGGATTCGGAGGACCAGAGCGATCTGGACAGGGATACCGTTGCAGCTGTGGCCAGCCTGGCGAAGATCGCCGATCCGCAGGCACTCGTTTCGCCCGAGAGCGCCCGCGCCATCGGGGTCAAGCGCATCAGCCAGGGTGACTACGTGGACATTGCCGTTCGAGGCGTGACCCCCGCCGCGTTCGCGGTCCGCAGCAGACTGAAGGTGATCGCCGGCAGAGCGATCGTGCCGGGACGCTTCGAGTTGCTGGTGGGCCGCAGCAGCCAGCTGCAATTTGCCGGCCTGGATGTCGGCAGCCATTTGCGACTGGTGGATACGGATTGGCAGATCGTCGGGGTGTTCGCAGACTCTGGGGGTGCCACCGAGTCGGAGCTGTGGGCCGATCTGCCCGTGCTGCAGTCGGCCTTTCGGCTCGGACCTGACGTGCACAGCGTGCGGGTGAAGCTCTCGAGCAGATCCGCCGCGGCGGGCTTTCAGGCCGCCTTGAAGGCCGCTCCTAACCTGGGTGTCTATGCCCAATCCGAATCGCAGTACTACCAGAGGAGGGCGCGCGACCTGCTGGGTACAGTGAGCTTCTTCAGCCTGCCGCTGCTCATCATCATGGGCATCGGCGCCACCTTCGGCGCTCTCAACACGATGTACGGCGCCGTCGCTACTCGTGCGCGCGAGATAGGAACGGCGAGGGCGATCGGCTTCGGAGCCTTCCCGGTCGGCGCAGCCGTCGTCGGTGAGTCGGTGCTGCTCGCCCTGGCGGGGAGTATTTTCGGTGGCGGAATCATCTATCTGGCCTTGAACGACTTGCAGGCCAACACGAACTTCCTGGGTAATACGCAGTTCGCGTTCCGCTTCGTGGTACCGGCGCGTCTCATGCTCGAGGCGGTGTCGGGAGCGGTTGCGATTGGCCTGCTCGGCGGCCTGCTGCCTGCGATCCGCGCAGGATGCATGCCCGTCAGCCAGGCCCTCAGTGAGCAGTAGATTCTAGCCTCGTGAGATTCGTGGTCGACGGATGTCTCAGGGAGCGCTCT
>CAZLYG010000251.1:6982-7651 GCA_964563075.1 uncultured Steroidobacteraceae bacterium
TGCAGCGCTTCCTCGCGCGCATCGTCGATCGCCGCCATGACGCTGTCCGCATCGGTCGGCGTGTCGTCCCGTGCGCAGAGCCCGGTGAGCTCACTGTCGGCTTGCAGCTCGCCCTGCTCATAGAGCGACCACATCTCCCGGGCAAATTCCGTCTCCAGGAGCTCCGGCGCGAACCGGCCGAGCGTAGCGCGAATGTTGTTCACATCCCGCCCCAACTTGGCGAACGCACCATTGTTGCCGGCCGCATTGACCACCTGCGGCAGGTCAATGATGACCGGCCCATCGCAGGCGACCATAACGTTGAATTCCGACAGATCGCCGTGAATGAGCCCGATGCTCAGCATCCGCACGATCTGTCGGATCAGGAACCCGTGGTATTCACGAGCGATCTCGGGTGCGAGGTCCACTTCACCCAGGCGCGGAGCGGGGTTGCCGTCCGCATCAGTCACCAGCTCCTGCGTGCCGGAGCGCACCGTGTAGACAGTGGTCCTTGCCACTCTTCAGTGAGCGGAGCAGTTCGTCGAACACGCCATCGTCGATGAGCGCCTGCAAGCCGGCGGGTGTCTTCAAGATCGGGAGTCTTGGATTCGGCGCGCGTGGCCCAATGAAGGGCTACTAGTGTCCTGTCCCGTTAATTCGTGATGAGAGGCGCTCAAGTTTTCCGAGGAT
>CAZLYG010000252.1:0-7619 GCA_964563075.1 uncultured Steroidobacteraceae bacterium
GAGCCATTGAACTCGTCCGTATCGGCCGGTGTGACCATCGGGTGAGTCTTGCCCACATTGGGCTTGCGGTAGGTCGCCACCGGCGCGCCGTCGTTGCCGATGACAGGCCAGTCATCAACCCACCTCAGCGGCTGTAGGTGCACGACGCGTCCGTACGGCCCCTTATCCTGGAAATGAACGAACCAGGACTCACCGGATGGCGTATCAACCCAGGCGCCCTGATGCGGGCCGTTGACGTTCGTGTCGCCCCTGGCGAGCACCACGCGGCGCTCGTAAGGCCCGTAGATGCTCCGGGAACGCAGTGCGAGCTGCCAACCCTGCGGCACTCCACCTGCGGGCGCGAAGATGTAATAGAAGCCGTTGCGTTTGTAGAGTTTCGGACCTTCGACGGTCGGATCCCGTGCGTGGCCGTCGTAGACCAGCGCGCCTTCATCCAGCAGCCGTGACCCATCTGCCGCCATCCGGCTGAGGATCAGCGTGCTCTTCAGTGGCGAGCGGCTGGCCGACATCGCGTTGATGAGATACGCGTTGCCGTCATCGTCCCAGAAAGGGCACGGATCGATCCAACCCTTGGCCTGTTTGATCAGCAGCGGCGCGCTCCACGGGCCGGCCGGATTCTGCGCGGTCACCCGATAGATGCCGAAGTCGGGGTCGGGGTAAAAGATGTAGTACGTCCCGTTGTGCCGCCGGATTGCCGGAGCCCACACGCCGTTCCCATGCTGCGTGTGCGAGTACACTTCGATCGGCGGCTGCCGTGCCAGCGCGTGCCCGATCAGTTCCCAGTTGACGAGATCGCGAGAGTGCAGGATCGGCAGGCCGGGAACGGCATCGAAGCTCGATGCCGTCATATAGAAGTCCCTGCCGACGCGGATGACGTCAGGGTCGGAATAGTCCGCGTACAGGATGGGGTTGCGATAAGTCCCGTCGCCGTTGTCGGCGACCCACGCGTGCGAGACCCACGCGTGCGAGACCTCCGCCAGCGCGACGGGACTGAGAAAGCAACACAGACAGGCCGTCAGCCATCCTCTCATCCGCGCATGGTAAACGCTCAGCCGGGTTTCGAGCAGTAGGCTTCGAGACGGTAGCCATCGGGATCGATCACGAACGCGGCGTAGTAGTTCGATCCATAATCCGCTCGCAGTCCAGGAGCGCCGTTATCGCGGCCACCACAGGCCAGTGCGGCGGCATGGAATTCATCAACGCTCTTGCGCGTGGGGGCGCTCAGGCAGAAATGCAGACCGGATTTCTCGTCGGCCACGACCGGCCGGTCGGTCTCATTCATCCACAGCTGGATCGGGCCATCACCGTAGCCCAGCGACCCGGGCGACTCGCTCAACGCTTTATAGCCCAGGGGCTTGAATACGCGATCATAAAACCGCTTCGCCGCCGTGATCGAGCGGACGCCGATCGAGACATGATCAATCATTGGAGGCCTCCTTACGCAGTAGCGCGGATCGTAGGTCCGCGGGGGCGGGCGCGGCTTGGGAAAAATTGCTCTCCGGCGGCTATCATGGGCCATGGGCATGCGGTCGCGGCAATTGGCATCCGGAGCGGGCTGGCGGCTCGAGGACGTGATCTGCGACTCGGGGCCGCGGGACCGGCCTTTTGACGAGCAGCACTCGAGTGTGTGCATCGCCCTGGTGACCGAGGGCACTTTCCAGTACCGCACTTCCCAGGGCTCGGCCGTGATGGCCCCGGGCTCGCTGCTGCTCGGCAACGTCGGCGCGTGCTTCACTTGCGGCCACGAGCATCGCGCGGGCGATCGGTGCCTGTCGTTCCGCTTCACTGCGGAGTATTTCGAGCGGATCGTGGCCTCGGTGCCCGGGGCTCGCCTGGAGTTCAAGCTGCCACGATTGCCGCTGGTCCCGAGCCTGTTGCCGGTCCTGTCGGACGCGCAGGTCCTTCGCGACTCCGTTGAGGCCGCGAAGCCTGGGGTTGCATCATTCGAGCGCGCTTGCAGCACGGCCGAGGAGGTGGCAATGCGCCTCGCCGGTGATGTGTGCTCCGTGCTCGCCGACACCTTGAGCGCATGCCCTTTCTTTACGGAGCGTGATGAGCGGCGCGTTACGGCGGCAGTTCGGAGAATGGAGATGGATTTCGCAGAGCGCATCCCGCTCGAGGAGCTGGCGCGCGAGGCCGCGATGAGTCCGTATCATTTTCTGCGCGTATTTGAGCGTGTAGTCGGAGTCACGCCCGGCCAATACAGGCTGCGCACGCGGCTGCGAAGGGCGGCCGTGTTGCTGCGGCGCTCGTCACTGAGTGTCGCCAGTGTCGCGGCGGAGTGCGGATTCGGGGACCTGTCGACGTTCAACCGTCAGTTCCGGCGAGTGATGCGAGCGAGCCCCAACGAATATCGGGCGCGGGCTCGTGGGTCCCGTGTGCCAACCGTACCATTTTCCGACGGTTCCGGTTCCGGCGATGCCTCCGGCATGCCGGCGATGCCTTGAGGCGCGTTCTGCGCAAGGGGGCCCCTTCCGCTATTCTCCATCGCGCGGGCTCAGATGATGCCGCGACGCTCGCCTTTCTGGGCGCCGCGACCTTTACCGAAACCTTCGGTCACCTGTATCCGCGGGAAGATCTGCACGCTTTTCTTTCCCAGTCTCATTCGGTAGAAACCTGGACTCGCACGCTCGCGGATTCACAGCGCGCCGTCTGGTTGGCCATGCTCTCGGATACCACGCCGGTCGGTTTCGTTGCGGTGGGCGCTTGCAAGCTACCCGTCGAGAATCTCGAGCCCACGGCCGGAGAGATTCATCAACTTTATGTGCTGGCACGACATCACAATCTGCGTATCGGTACGCAGCTGATGGCGGTCGGCCTGGAATGGCTACAGAGTCAGGGCCGCAATCCCCTTTACGTCGGGGTATGGTCGGAGAACCTCGGAGCGCAACGCTTCTATCGCCGTTATGGGTTCGACAAGGTCGGCGAGTATGGCTTTCCCGTGGGCAAGACGGTGGACCATGAGTTCATTCTGCGGCGGTAAGCCGCCTAGCCCGGCTCACCGGCCTCCGGGGGCGCACTGCAGCCATTATCCTGACCTGACCCGCCGGATCGCGTCCTGCCATCCGGCGATGTCCCGCGCACGTGCGGCAGCGTCCAGCTGCGGCTCGCACTGCAGCTCCGCCTGCCAAAGCCCTGCGATCTCGCTCAACGATCGGTAGAGACCCCTTCCGAGCCCGGCCAGGCATGCCGCGCCGAAGGCCGTCGACTCCGCCAGCCGCGGGCGCAGAATGCGCAACCCCAGAATGTCAGCCAGCCGCTGCAGAAAGAACTCGTTCTGAGCCATGCCACCGTCCACCTTCAGCATCGCAGGCACCACACCCTCAGCGCCCATCGCCTCGAGCAGGTCGTGCGTCTGATACGCAACGCTGTCGAGCGCTGCGCGCGCAATCTCGGCCCTCCCGGTGGCGCGGCTCAATCCAAGGATCGCACCGCGCGCGTCCGGGTCCCAGTACGGAGCGCGCAGGCCGGTGAACGCAGGTGCCACGTAAACACCGCCCGTATCCGACACCGATTGAGCCAACGCGGTGACCTCGGACTCAAGGGGAGCTGCCCTAAGCGCCGACCTCCAGTACCAGCTTGCCGGGCACGTGATCGCGCTCGAGCTGACGCTGTGCCGCCGCCGCCTCCTCCAGGGGATAGGTCGCCTCCACCACAGGTCGCAGCTTGCCGTCATCGATCAGGTCGGCAATCGCTCGCAGCTCCACTGCATCAGGATGTGCCATGTAGTTCGTGGCACGCGCGTGGTGGGCGCGAGCTTCCTCGTCCGAGGGCTTGGTGAGAGTCGATACCAACGTGCCGCCGTCCTTGAGCACGGACCATGATCGCGCCTGGGTGTCGCCCGCGACCAGGTCGAAGACGAGATCGATATCGGAGACGAGCTCCTCGAAGCGCTCGCGCTCGTAGTCGATCGCTTGATCCGCGCCAAGAGAGCGCACGAACTCTTTGTCCTGCGCGGACACGGTCGTGGAAACGTAAGCACCGCGCGCCTTGGCGAGTTGGATCGCGAAGTGCCCCACACCTCCAGCGCCGCCGTGGATGAGCACGCGCTGGCCGGACTCGAGGTGGCCGTGATCGAATAGCCCCTGCCAAGCAGTGATGGCAGCGAGCGGGACGGCGGCAGCTTCCGCATAGTCGATGGTCGCAGGCTTGGGGGCGCACAGGTCCTCCTTGACCGTGACGTACTCCGCGTAACCGCCGGTACCGGAGTCGAGCATGACGAAGACTTCGTCCCCCTCGTGAAACTCAGTGACCTGCTCGCCGCGCCCGACGACGATTCCGGCGATGTCACGCCCGAGGACCTGCGGCAGATCCGTTTGCTTGACCGGGGGGTAGTGCCCCTCGCGCGTCTTGTAGTCGACCGGATTGACGCTCGCGGCCCTGACCTTGATCAAAACCTCGTCAGCGGCCGGCACCGGCCGCTCGATCTTCTTCACTTCCAGCGCTTCCGGGCCGCCGAAGGATTGGATGCAAATTGCCTTCATCTTGGCCATGACGACCTCCGCGGTAGGTCGACAGGCTCAGCAAACCGCATGCCCCCTGTTGATGACGAGCATCGTGGCCGCGGCGCGCGAGGCGAGTTGAAGTCGCCGCGGGCGCCGCGCCAGCAGCGCGCGGCGCCCGCTCGAGCTGCTGTCAGTCGCCTTTGACCTTCAGTCCGTTGTTTACGTCCACCACACCTTTGATGCCACGCGCATCTGTCTCGGCCTTCTCCTTCTCGGCCTGAGACGCGACGGTGCCGCTCAGCGCGACCACCCCGTCCTTCGTCGTGACCTTGATGTGCTTGGCGCTGGTTCCGTGATCGGCCGCGAGCTCCGCCTTCACTTTCGTCGTGATGTAGGAGTCTTTCACCGGGTGATCCGTCTGCGCCGTACCGGTATCGGCGGCGAACACGCCGCCTGCGGTGAAGGCACAGGTGGCCAGAGCGACCAGCATCGATACTCGTTTAGCTCTCATACAGGTTTCCTCCTCAGTATGCAGGGAGTCTGCGCTGCAAACGCCGTACCGACGTGCAGGTTCCGCTGCCGCACCGGCAGGGCCGCAAGATCCGCGCCCGAGTTGACCGAGGCTGGAACGCGCTGGCATGTGAGCCGTTATGTTGGTAGTACAGTTGTATGGAGATGAATCGTCATGGGACGCGGAATTCTGTTGTGGCTGCTCGGTGTCCCCATTCCGGTGATTCTGTTGTTGGCACTTTTGTGGCACTGAGGTGAGCGCGGGAGCAAGGCATGAGCACCACAATGTACGAACGGGCCCCGCGCGTTGCGGGCGTTGCGGCAGATGCCGCGCCGGAAGCGAGTGCGTCAGCGGTCTCCTGGGCAGCGATCTTCGCGGGAGCCCTCGTTGCCGCCTCCGCCTCGGTGATCCTGGTGGCTCTCGGCTCAGGGCTGGGATTCGCGGCCATTTCACCGTGGAGCCACAGCGGCGCGTCCTTGAAGACGTTCGCTATCTCGGCGGGCGTGTGGCTGATCGTAGTGCAATGGTTGGCATCTGCGTTGGGCGGTTACGTGACCGGACGGCTGCGCACCAAGTGGGTGAGCACCCACACGCATGAGGTGTTTTTTCGGGATACGGCACACGGTCTGGTGACGTGGGCGTTGGCTACGTTGGTGGTTGCGGGCGGGACGGCGCTGGCCGGCACCACTGCCGTTGGAGCCGGTGCCCGTGCGGTGGCCTCAGGAGCCGCTGACGTCGCACAGGGCATCACTACGCAGGGCGTCAACACGGGATCTGACAGCACAGGCGGGACGGCAAGCTCGACCGTGAGCAGCTACGAAGTCGACAGGCTGTTCCGCTCAGAACAGTCGCAGGCGCCGTCGGCGAATGCTCGGGAAGCGAGGGAGGAAGCGACTCGCATTCTCGCCCGAGGGGTCGCGGACGGCAGTGTTTCTGCCGAAGATCGTGCCTATCTGGCCCAGCTGGTTGCGACGCGCAGCGGAATTTCGCAGTCGGCTGCCGAGATGCGCGTGAATGACGTCATCGGGCAGGTGCAGTCCGCTGAGGTGAAAGTCCGTCAGGCTGCCGATACGGCCCGCAAGGCCGCGGCCGCGGCGTCCCTGTGCACCGCGCTCGCGCTGCTCGTCGGTGCATTCATAGCGTCTATCGCGGCTACCCTCGGCGGCAGGCAGCGCGACGAGGTAGTGTGAGCGTCTGACCATCAGGAGTCGGCCGCCGCCCGCCGGATCCGGATCGGAATGGACTTGGCGGCGGGGACCTGGCTCTCTTTGGCGCAGTGCCACAGAGGGATGAGCGGATTGCACTCCGGGTAGTAGCCGGCGACGCAGCCGCGCGGAATGTCGTAGGGCATCAGGCGGAGGCCGCGAACCTCACGCACGGCGTCATCTGCCACGGTGGCCGCTACGACGAGATCCCCCTCATGAAAGCCGAGGCGGGCGATGTCATCGGGGTGGATCAGGAGCACATGGCGCGTGCCGTGAACGCCCCGGAATCGGTCGTCGTACCCGTAGATGGTCGTGTTGAATTGATCGTTGCTGCGGATGGTCAGCAGGCGCAGCACGTCGGCTCGCGGCTGCGGCATGTCCGGGTCGGCATCCAGCGCTGTTGGGACGATGAAGTTGGCGCGGCCCGTCTGCGTCTTCCACACCCGCTCGCGCGCCGGGATGGGTCGGTGAAAGCCCCCCGGCTGCCACATGCGGCGCTCGAAATCCGCAAAGATCTCCGGATACGTGTTCTCGATCGCTTTGCGCACCTGGGAGTAGTCGTTGATCCAGGACTGCCAGTCGACCTTGTCGAGATGCAGCGCCATGGCGATGCCGCCGATGATGGCGTGCTCGGAGCGCAGCTTGGTGCTGGCAGGCTCGTGAAAACCATGCGTGCCGTGCATGAAGCCCGAGCTGTCCTCGGTCGACACTGACTGCGGTACGCCATTCTGGCGGTCGATCTCTATGCGCCCCAGGCAGGGCAGCACGTACGCGACCTGCCCGTGAATGAGTTGCGAGCGGTTCGGCTTGGTGGCGATGTGGACAGTCAGCCGCAGTTTGCGCCACGCCGCCTCCACAGGCACGGTGTCCGGTACCGCGCGGACAAAGTTGCCGCCCAGGCTGATGAAACCCTTGACCCGCCCGGCGAGCACCGCCTGACAGGCCTCGACGGTATTGAGCCCGCGCGTTCGCGGGGGCTCGAAGCCATAGAGTTCCTTGAGCTTGTCCAGCGGGGCGAGCTCCGGCTTCTCCGTGATGCCGACCGTACGCTGGCCTTGCACGTTGGAGTGCCCGCGCACGGGGCAGATGCCGGCACCGGGGCGGCCGATGTTGCCCTTGAGCAGCAGAAGGTTCGATACCATCTGCACGTTCTCGACCCCGTTGCGGTGTTGGGTCAAACCCATGCCATAGACGGCGATGACCGCATGGGCACTGGCATAAGCGGATGCGGCCATTTCCATGTCGGCGCGCGCCAGGCCGGATTCCTCCTCCAGTGCGCGCCAGTCACTGTTGCGCACGAAGCTCGCGAACTCCTCGAAGCCGTGCGTGTGCTCGGCGATGAACTCCGCATCGAGGATGCGGGCATCGCCGCTACGCAGCGCCGCATCGTCGGCCTCGATCAGCGCCTTGCAGATACCGGTGAGGGCGGCCAGGTCGCCGCCCGCGCGAACCTGGTGA
>CAZLYG010000253.1:0-7613 GCA_964563075.1 uncultured Steroidobacteraceae bacterium
ACCTTGTGCCGCAAGGACATCACCGTCTTGATGAGACCGACGGCGCCCGCGGCCGTATCCGCGTGGCCTATGTTCGTCTTCACGGCACCCAGCACACACGGCACGCGCTGCGTGCGTCGAGGCGCATAGACCTCCTGCAGGGCCGTGAGCTCGATCGAATCGCCAAGCGCGGTGCCCGTGCCGTGAGTCTCCAGAAAGTCGATGTCCGATGGCGACAGCTCCGCAAGCTCCAGGCCGGTGCGCAGCAGGCGCACCTGCGCATCCAGGCCGGGCGCGGTAAATCCCACTTTGCGCGCGCCGTCGTTGTTCACGGCGGTGCTGCGAATGATGGCTAGTATGGAGTCGCCATCGGCCAGCGCATCGGCCAGGCGACGCAGAACCAACACACCCACTGCGTTGCCGCGGATGCAACCGCTGGCGTCGGATTCGAACGCACGGCAGGCACCATCGCGCGACTGGATGCCCCCTTCCGTGTAAAGATATCCCGTGTGCGGTGGGAGCATGACGCTCGCACCACCCGCCAGTGCGATGTCACATTCGTAGCTCAGCAGGCTCTGGCTGGCCAGGTGCACGGCGACGAGCGAGGTGGAGCAGCCTGTCTGCACCGTAACCGCCGGCCCGGTGAGGCCCAGCTTGTAAGCCACGCGGCAGGTCATGAAGTCCTTGCCGGCGTCGGTGAGGGATTGAAAGAGGTTTTCGGGGTCCGACCTGAGATCCTCGGACAGGCTGCGCGCCAGGTAGCCGTTATTGCCGGATCCGCCGAACACTGCGGCGGTCACTCCAGGGGCAATTGCGCCATACCCTGCTCGCTCCAGCGCTTCCCAGGCGCATTCGAGGAACAGTCGTTGCTGCGGGTCGATGCTGGCTGCCTGGCGCGGACTGTAGCCAAAGAAATCCGCGTCGAACAGGTCAGCGTGCTCGAGGGGCACGCAGCACCTTACGTACGCCGGATTGGAGAGCAGATCTTCGCCGACGCCGGCCGCCCGCAACTCCTCCTCGGAAAGCGTGCGCACAGCGCTGCGGCCTTCCTGCAGAAGCGCCCAGAAATCATTCAGGCCGGTGCTCCCGGGAAACCGGCCGGCCATGCCGACGATGGCCAGTGGTGGAATCGATCGTTCGTTCATGTGATGCCCTCATCCCTGCGGCCCGCCAGCCTCATCAGCTTTCGGCGCGTGTCTCCCCGGAGCGCGCGGCCGCTCGTCTGAAGTAGGCCCGGCGGCGCTCGATCTGGCCGGTATCATCGGCCGGCTCGCGAGCTGCCGAGCCTGCCCGCAGATGGTCGCTGAGATGTTGAATCGTGGGATACCTGAACAGATCCATCAGCGAGACACGCGGGTCCACGCGGCCCACTATTTCCCGGTGCACCCGCAGCAGCAGCAGAGAGTGGCCCCCGATATCGAAGAAGTTGTCGTTGCGACTCACCCTCGCGAGGTTGAGCACCTCGCTCCAGATCTGTGCGAGCGTGGCCTCGATCTGTCCCTGGGGCGGTTTGAATTCCTGCGCCCGCAGCGCGCGCTCGTCCGGTGCCGGCAGAGCTTTGCGGTCCACCTTCCCGCTCGGTGTCAGTGGCAACTCCGGCAGCAGAACATAGGCTGCGGGTACCATGTATTCCGGCAGGCTCTCTTTCAGGGCATTGCGCAGTTGCTCCGGCTGCGGCGCGGCCTCGCCGCGCACCGTGAAGTACGCGACCAGGCGTCTGTCCCCAGGCGTGTCTTCCCGAGCAACGACCACTGCCTGCTCGATCCCTGGGTGCTCCCGCAGTCTCGCCTCGATCTCTCCAGGCTCGATTCGATAGCCCCGTACCTTCACCTGCTCATCGCTCCTGCCGATGTAGTCCAGCGTTCCATCCGTTCGCCAGCGTCCGAGATCGCTCGTGCAGTACAGGCGCCTGCCCTCCTCGCCCTCCAGCGTAGCAACTACGAAGCGCTCCGCCGTCAGCTCGGGACGCCCCAGGTAGCCCCGCGCCACACCCGCTCCGCCGATGCAGATTTCGCCCACGGCCCCGATCGGCACCGGCTGCAGATGCTCATCGACGAGGTAGATCCGGGTGTTGGCGATCGGGCGACCTATCGGAACAGTGTCCATGGACGCCCCACGGTCAGTGCATTCGAACACGGTGGCCCAGACGGTTGCTTCGGTAGGTCCATACTCGTTGAACAGCCGGACTGCCGGCCACTGCCTGAACGACTGGCCGACGAGCGCCGCCGTACAGACCTCTCCCGCCACGATTGCGCGTGACAACGAGGGCGGCGCGGACCCGGGCGCACTCGTTTGTAACAGGGACTCATAGAAGGTCGGCACGCACAGGAGCTGATTGATGCCATCGCGCTCTATGCGCTGCAAGACCCGAGCCGGGTCGCGACACGCCTCGGACGACGCAATCACCAGCGTGCCCGAGCCCGTCAGGCTGGAGAAGATACCGGCCACGGAGCTGTCGAAAGCGAAGGAAGACAGCAACAAGAAGCGGCCTGCAGCGCCGTAGAACCGCAGCCTCGCCGCGGTCGATGCCACGAGATTGCGGTGTTCGACCATGACACCCTTGGGCTCGCCGCTCGAACCAGAGGTGTAGATCACGTAGGCAAGCTCATTGCTGCCCATCGCGACCTGCGGATTCTCGGCGGCGCACGCGGCGATCTGGTCCCATTCCTCATCCAGGGCGATCGCCCGCACGGGCGTCCCGGCGATGCGTTCGCGCACACTGGCATGCGTGAGCACCAGCGCAGGCCGCGAGTCCTCCAGCATGTATCGTAGCCGCTGCGCCGGATACGCAGGGTCCAGAGGCACGTACGCGGCTCCGGCCTTCAGGATTCCCAGAAGACCGACCACCATCTCCAGGCTGCGCTCCACGCAGATCCCGACCAGGTCCCCGACGCCTGCGCCTTGTGCGCGCAGATGCCACGCAAGCTGATTTGCCCTGCGATTCAACTCCGCATACGTCAGCGCTGCGCCTTCGCATTCCGCCGCGACGGCCGCAGGAGAACTGCGCACCTGGTCTTCGAACAGCTCATGCACGCACCGATTCTCAGGGAGCTCACTCGCCGTCGCATTCCATTCCACCAGCTGCAGATGCCGATCCGCCGTACTGATCAACGGCAAGCGCGAGATCGGCACCAGCACATCCGCGCACGCCGCCTGCAGCACCTGCCGGTAGCTCTCAGCCAAGCGCGCAATGGTCGGAGCGTCGAACAGGTCCGTCGCGTAGTCCAGGATCCCCAGCAGACCCGTTTCCCTTTCGAAGAGGTCCAGCGTCAGATCGAAGTTCACGCTGCCCGACATCGTCCCGATGCGCGTCAGCGTCAGCCCGTGCATGTCGAACTGCTCCAGAGGCGGCGCGTTCTGCAACGTGAACAGCACCTGGCATAGCGGTTGGCGCGACAGATCCCGATGCGGCTGCAGCTCGGCCACCAGTTGCTCGAAAGGCATCTCCTGGTGCGCGTAAGCACCGAGCGCCGTGTCACGAACCCGCTGCAGCAGCTCGCGCAACGGCGGATCCCCGGACAGATCGGTCCTCATCACCAGTGTGTTGACGAAAAAGCCGATCAGCCCTTCGGTCAGCCGGTGGGTGCGTCCGGCGATCGGCGACCCGACTACCACATCCTTCTGGTTGCTCCAGCGTCCCAGAACCACCTGCAGCGCCGCCAGCACCACCATGTACAACGTGACCCCTTCCCGGTGCGCCAGATCCCGCAGTGCCTGCACCTGCCCGGCCGGCACCGTGAAAATGTGCCGCTGGGCATGCAGGCTCGGCAGCGCCGGACGCGGGTGATCCGTTGGCAGGGCCAGCGCCGCCGGCATTCCGGACAGCCGCTCACGCCAGTAGGAGAGCTGGTTCTGCAGCAGTTCTCCCTGCAACCATTGGCGCTGCCACAGCGCGTAGTCCGCGTACTGCACCGGGAGTGGTGCGAGCGGCGATGGCTCCCCACGCAAAAATGCCGCGTACAGAGTGCTCAGCTCGCGGACCAGCACCGTGGTCGACCACCCATCCGTGATCATGTGATGCATCACAATGAGGAGAATGAGATGACGATCGGGTGCGGACACTATTGCAACGCGGAAGGCGCTGCGCGACAGGTCGAACGGCTGCGCCATTTCGCGCGCCAGCCATTGAGCTTCCTGCAGGGACTCGGCCGGCAGCTCCGGCATTGCACGCCGCTCGAGGCGGAACTGATCGATCGGATCGATGCGCTGCACGGCGCGGCCGGCGTGCAACTCGAAGCGCGTGCGCAGGATCTCGTGGCGGTTGACCAGCTCGAGGAAAGCCTTCTCGAGGACTGCGAGGTCGACGGTCCCCTCCAGGCGCAGCGCCGTGCCGCTGTTGTGCGTGCCTTCCAGGGCTTCCAGCTGCTCGAGGAAGTACAGTCTTTCCTGCATGGAGGACAGCGGCAGCTCGAGCACATCCGCCGCACGTGGCAGCAACTCCGGCAAACGGACTCCCTGCTGTGCCCGGTAGAGCTCCGTGATCCGAGCCGACTGCTCGCGAACGGTCGCTGCACCGTCGAACAGCGTGTTCAACGGCAGCTCCACATCCAGCCGCTCGCGAATCCTGCCGATCAGCTGCACGCCGTGCAGCGAATTGCCGCCGATATCGAAGAAGTTGTCGTGCACGCTCACGCGCTCGAGGCCCAGCACTTCCGCCCAGATCTGCGCCAACACATCTTCCGTCGCCGTCGCCGCTGCAACGTACTCCTGTTCGCGGCTGAACACGGCGTCCGGATCCGGCAGCGCAGCACGATCCACCTTGCCGCTCGGATTCAGTGGCATCTGCTCCAGAAACACGAACTGCGCCGGGACCATGTACTCCGGCAAACTCTCGCGCAACCGCTCGCGCAGCTCGCCTGCAGCCAGTGGCTGGCAGCCTGCGGGCTCCGCGCCCGCGGCAGAAGCAGTCACATACGCCAGGAGCCGCGTTTCGCCCTTCGCATCCTCGCGAGCGACTACCGCTGCCTGAGTGAGGCGGGGGTGGCCCATCAGCGCCATCTCGATCTCTCCGGGCTCGACGCGAAAGCCGCGGATCTTCACCTGGGTATCCGTGCGGCCGACGAATTCCATGTACCCCTGGGGCCGCCACCTCACCAGGTCCCCTGTTCGGTATAGACGCGTGCCCGGCTCCCCGAAGGGATTCGCCACAAAACGCTCTGCCGTCAGTCGCGGCCGCCCCAGATAACCGCGTGACACGCCCTCGCCACCGATGTACAGCTCACCAGCCACGCCCATCGGAGCGGGCTCCAGCTGTTGATTCAGTACATACGCCTGAGTGTTGGCAATCGCCCGGCCAATCGGCACGCTCGCGTTCTCGTCGACGTGCTCGACAGCGTGCGCTGTCGCGCATGTCGTGCCCTCGGTCGGGCCATAGGCGTTCACGATCTGACAGCCAGGGAGCTCATCCAGAAGTCTGCGCACGTGCAGCGGCGATGCTTTTTCACCCGCGAAGATCAGACATCTCAGCCCCGCAAGCGCGCAAACATCCTCGTCAACGACATAGTTGAGCAGGCTCGTCGTGAGAACCATGACGCTCACGCCGTGCCGCGCGATGAACTGACGGATCCCGTCGGCGTCGACCACTGATGCGGCATAGAGCGCCAGTCGTGCCCCGTTCAGCAGCGCGCTCCATACCTCGAAAGTCGTCGTATCGAATGACACATTCGCCAGCTGACCTACGCAATCCTCGGGGACCGTCGTCACGAAGTTCCGCTCGCTGCGCACGAGCCGGGTGATACCGGAGTGGATCACCTCCACACCTTTCGGGCGGCCCGTCGATCCGGAGGTGTAGATCACGATCGCGCGGTTGCCGGGCGTACAACTCGCCTGCGGTGCGCTCGTGGGACAGGAGTCAATCTGCGCAGCGCTCGCGCGCACGTCCACCAGCAACTGCTCCCCTTGCGGCAGCACACCCGTTCCGGCGTCCGCCACCAGCACGATGCAGGCTCCAGAATCCCGCAGCATGTAACTGAGGCGCTCCGCCGGTTGTGTCGGATCCAGGGGCAGATAGGCTGCGCCCGCCTTGAGCACAGCCAGCATCCCTATCACCATCTGCGTGGAGCGCGCGATGCAGATACCCACCACCTGCTCGGTTCGCACGCCGAGCGATATCAGGTGATGCGCGAGCCGATTCGCGGCCTTGTCGAGCTCTTCGTAGCTGAGCTGTTCAGCGTCGCAGACGAGCGCGAGCGCTTGCGGTGCACGCGCCACCTGCAGCGCAAACAGCTCGTGCACGCAACTGACTTTCGGATATGCAACAGCCGTTGCATTCCACCTGAGCAGCAGGCGGTCGCGTTCGCCTCGCGGCAACACATCCAGCTCGCGAATGGCGGCCGCGGGCGCCGCGCTCAATGCGTGCACCAGCTGCTCCAACGCCGTGTGCATCAGGAGGCAGAGCCGTTCCGGATCAGTTCCTACGCTGATGTGCGCGGTCAGGGAGAACTCTTCCCCAAGGTCGTCCACCGAGATCCCGAGCGGATAGTTGGAGCGCGTGTACAAGGAGAGCATGTTCATGCTTCTCGCGGGCCCGTCGGCAGCCCGCTCCGCGGCCTCGCGATTCGCTTTCGTATAGCGATAGTTGAGCATGGCGGTGAACAGCGGCACTCGCGGCGGTACCCCGCTGCACCGTTGCGCCAACGCGAGGGAGGCATGCTCGTGGCGCAACAACTCCACCAACCTCCAATGTGTCGTGCGCAAAGCCTCGCCAACGGGCTGCAGCCCGATCGTGACCCGCAGCGGCAGCATGTTGATGAACGGGCCAACACCCTCGTCGGCTCCCGCGCCGCCCTGCATCCGCCCGAACAGAACCGTGCCGAATACCACCTCCTCGCGATCCGTCAACCGTGCCAGCACCTGACCCCATGCCAGATGAAATACGCTGGCGGCACTGACGCCCGCGGCACGCGCCTGCTCGCGTAGTTGCATCGCCAGCTGCGGCTGCACCTGCAGGTGCGCCACCCTGGTTTCCTTGCCATCACCCTGTACATCAAACACTCCGAACGGCGCTGTCGGCTCTTGTATCCTCCCCAACTCGGCCCGGAAGTATTCTTCGTGCACGGTCTTCCCGGTTCCGAGTCGCGCCTGCGCCACGTAGCGCCGGAACGGCACCGGCTCGCGCAGCCTGCCCTGCTCTCCCAGCAGATGGGACTGTACTTCTCCCAGCACGATCTCCATGCTGGTGTGATCCATGACGAGGTGATGCCACAGCCACAGCAGCAGCCAGCGATTCTGAGCAGCCTCGTACGCAATCACTACACGATGCAGTGGGGCGGTGTGCAGGTCGAACCGGTGCCGGCGCGGGTCAAATCGCTCGCGCAGCCACTCGACCCCCTGACCTTCCGCGAGCTGCACCTCTTCCACCGGCAGCGGCGCGTTGCGCCACACTACCTGCAGTGTCTCCGGCAAGCCTTCCCAGGCAAATCCCGTGTGCAGAACGTCGTGTCGCTGAATCACTTTCCCCAACGCGCCTACGAACTCGTCCAACCGCGCTCGCTGGTCGAACGCCAATAACATCGAGAGCACATATACATCGCTCTCGGCGTCCACCAGGTGATGGAAGAGGATGCCTTCCTGCGTCGGCGCGAGGGGATAGATGTCCTGCACATTGGGAGCGCCGCCGGGCACGGCGTCCACGA
>CAZLYG010000254.1:0-7598 GCA_964563075.1 uncultured Steroidobacteraceae bacterium
GATCATCAGAATGTTCTTCGGGGTGATTTCCTGGCGCAGCGGCTCCTCGACCTGCATCCGGCGCCACCGGTTGCGCAGCGCGATGGCCACGGCGCGCTTGGCGGCGTCCTGACCGATGATGTGCTTGTCCAGCTCCCGCACTATCTGACGGGGTGTGAGCGATGACATGAGTTAGGCGCCCCCCGTCAGCTCGTCGATGACGAGATTGCGGTTCGTGTAGATACAGATGTCGGCGGCAATATTGAGCGAGCGCTCGACAATACCGCGGGCCGCCAGCTCCGATGCCTCCAGCAGGGCGCGTGCCGCGGCGAGCGCGAATTGGCCGCCGGAGCCGATAGCCGCGGCGTCGATGTCCGGCTCGATGACGTCGCCGTTGCCCGAGATGACGAGGATCTTGCTGGGGTCCGCCACCAGCAGGAGTGCCTCCAGACGCCGCAGATACCGGTCCGAGCGCCAGTCCTTGGCGAGCTCGATCGCTGCGCGCGTAAGGTTGCCGTACTTCTCGAGCTTGCCTTCGAAGCGTTCGAAGAGCGTGAACGCGTCCGCCGTGCCGCCGGCAAAGCCTGCGAGGACTTTGTCGTTGTACAGACGCCGCACCTTGCGGGCGTTGCCCTTCATGACAGTATTGCCGAGGGTGACCTGGCCGTCGCCGCCCATGGCAATGGCGCCGTTGCGGCGCACTGCCAGGATCGTCGTGCCGTGGGGATTGAACTGGGGACTGTGGCTCATGAGGCTTTCAGCTCGCTGCGCTTGGGGAAACGCTTCACAGCGCGCGTCAGGCCTTTTTCCTCTTGCGCGCGCGCGGGTGGCTGGCTTCGTAGATGCGGGCCAGGTGCTGGAAGTCAAGGTGCGTGTAGACCTGCGTCGTGGCCAGGCTGGCGTGCCCGAGCATCTCCTGGACGGCACGAAGATCCTGACTGGATTCAAGGACATGCGTGGCGAAGGAGTGACGGAAGAGGTGCGGATGCACGGCGACGTTGAGGCCCCTGGCGCGGCCCCAGTGAGCAACGCGGAGCTGCACCGACCGCGCACCCAGGCGCGAGCCGTTGCGGCTCAGGAACAGAGCATTCTCGCCCGGCCTGGCGAAAGAGCCGCGCTCTTTCAGCCAGTGGGCCAGCGCTGCGGCGGCCTTGCGGCCGACGGGGACGATGCGCTCCTTCCTGCCCTTGCCGATGACGCGCACCGTACCGTCCGGCTGCAGGGAGTCGATATCGAGCGCGACTACCTCTGCGAGGCGCAGACCCGACGAATACAGTAACTCCATGATGGCGCGGTCACGCGCGGACAAGGTGTCCCGGGCGGGCATCTCGAGGAGGCGCGTCATTCGCTCCACGTCCAGTGTCCTCGGGAGCTTGCGTGCGGCCTTCGGCGCCCGAACCTCGCTTCCGGGGTTGCTCTTGATCGCGGCGATGCTCGGGTCATCGCACCGATCGATTCCACCCTTCGCGCCGAGGCGTGGCAAGCGCTCACGGAGGAGAAAATTGTAGAAGCTGCGTACGGCCGACAGGCGCCGCTGAATGCTACGCGGTGCCAGCCCCGATGCATGTTGTCGCGCAGCGAAATGGCGGATCGTGTGGCTGGTCAGCTTGCTCCAGTCTTCCAGACCTTCGTGATCGCAATGGGAAACAAGCGCGGAGAGGTCGCGCGCGTAGTTCGCGTCGGTGTGAGGCGAGAAACGGCGCTCCGAGGTCAGGTAGCGGCGAAACCGCGCGATCCACTCGAGCGCCGCAGGAGTCACACGGTCTCAGCTTGCAGGAAATACGGTCAGCGCTTCTGCGACCAGGTCGCCCATTTTGGCCAGGAACTCAGTGCTCATCCCGGGATGAAAACGGTCGCGATCGGCGCTCCCGAGCGCGAGCAGGCCGATGGAGCCCTTCTCGCCCAACGGCACGAGCGCTACCGAGCCCATGTCATTCGCGTCCTGTCCGAAGAGGAACTCGCGTTGCGTGTCCCGGACCTGGCCACAACGCGGCTTGCCGCTGGCAAACAAAGTCTCGAAAGACTTCAGGTTCGGATCGTCAGCTTTCACCGCTCGGATGAAGCGGCGGGGTTCGAGCTCCGGATGCTCGCCAACGAGCACGAGCACTGAATGGAACGCGTCGAAGTCCTCACGCAGGCTGGTCTCGACCTGGTCGACAGCATTACTCCGTGTTCCCGCTCGCAACAGTCGCTTCGTGAAGCGATGCAGCTTGTCGGCGATGACGTCGTTGCTGCGAGCTACACGCACGAGCTCTGACAGCTTGTTTTCGAGAGCCGAATGCTTCTCGCGCAGGACCTCAATCTGTCGCTCGACGAGGGATACAGTCGAGCCTCCGCGCACATGAGGAAGCCTCAGTCGAGTGAGCACCGCATGGTGTCGCTCGAAAAAGTCGGGATTGTGTTGCAGGTACGATGCGATGGAAGCCTCTTCGGTTTCCGTGGCGGCTAGCCCGCGAGCTTCTCTTGTAGTCATAGATTGCTAAACCTCGACGTGACCGACGAACGACACCTCTGCCGGTCCTGTTAACCAGATATGCTCCGCTTCTTCCTGGCTTCCGGCAATCGCGCTCTGGGCGTTCGTACGCCCGCCTGGTCCAGCCCAGTTTACGCGTAACTCCCCGCCGCGGGCGCTCACTCGGACCTCCTCGTCGAGGAGGCCAAGGCGGCGCCCAAGAGCCACCGCGGCACAAGCGCCAGTACCGCATGCGAGGGTCTCTCCCGCCCCACGCTCGTACACGCGCAAGCGAATATGCGAGCGACTGACGACTTCCATGAATCCGACGTTCACCCGCTTGGGAAAGCGGGGGTGGCTTTCAATGGCGGGCCCAAGTCGTTCGACCGGAGCGGAATCCACCGAGGGCACCCGCAACACCGCGTGGGGATTGCCCATCGACACAACGCCAATGTCGACCGACTCGCCACCGGCATCCAGACGGTAGGTCGATGCGGGTGCGGGCGCGTCGAAGGGCAGTGAAGCGGGGTCGAAGTTCGGCGCACCCATGTCCACCGCTACCAGGCCGTCCGCATGAATCTTCGCCCGGATCATCCCCGCGGGACTGTCGAGCGTCAGCCCCGGATGGGCCGGCCCCGGATGGGCCAGCCCCCCACCCTTCTTGTTCCGGCTGCCATGCACCAGGGCCGCGAGACAGCGGACGCCATTGCCGCATTGCTCGACCTCGACGCCGTCGGAATTGAATATCCGGTAAAAGGCGTCCGTGCCCGGCCGCACCGGGGCCTGCAGGATCAACGCCTGATCGAAGCCGATTCCGGTATGCCGGTCGGCGAGGCGGCGCAGCTGGTTGGCGTCTGGAAGAGGGGCACCGGGAGGCGCTTCGAACACGATGAAGTCATTGCCGGCCCCATGCATCTTCGTGAAGTTGATGCGCATGCTTCACAGAATAGCTGAGTCAGAGCAGTCCGGCAGCGGTCCGATCGCGATACAGGCACCGGTCCATGACGGTAAAGATGCCCGCCTGCCGGGCCCTTTCAGCCGCTGCGACATCAACCACACCGTCCTGGAGCCACAGCGCCGGGAGCTTCAGGCTGATGCAATCTTCGACGATGGCCGCGACGTGCTCAGGACGTCGAAACACGTCCACGATGTCCACCTTCTGGCCCGCCGGCAGCACTTCGTGAAGGTGATCGAGATCGGCCACGGCACGCTCACCCAACACGGAATCGATCATGGGAGTCACGGGGATGACGCGGTAGCCGAAGCTCTGCAATGCACGTGCCACGCCGTGGCTAGGACGGGAGGGATCGGCGGACAGGCCCACCACGGCAATGATTCGGGCCGACTGCAGAAGGTCATTGATCATCTCCTGCGGGGGATTCGTGAACATCGGACAGGCTCCTCGCCTCGATAAGCTAGACTGAACGCCGTCAAACGAGTACGCGCGAGCACGCAACTGCATGAATACGCGAGACTACAGCGTACGCATTGACCCGCACGGACGCACCCTCCGCGTGAGCCCAGACCGCCCGGTGCTCGAGGCGGCGCTCGCCTCAGGACTCAATCTTCCCCATAGCTGCAAGTCCGGGCACTGCGGCTCGTGCCGGGCGCGGCTGAAGGCGGGGGAGATCCGTTACCCCGGCGACCGCCGTCCCCTGGGGCTGACGGAGCAGGAGGCTCAGGCCGGCTACGTGCTGCTCTGTCAGGCTCGACCTGCCTCCGACCTGACGGTCGAGGCTCGGGTCATCGCGCGGGTATCGGAAGTGGAGATCAAGACGCTGCCCTGCCGCGTGGCGCGCCTGGCTCCCCTGGCCCCGGACGTCATGCAGGTGTTTCTGCGGCTCCCGGCCGTTGAGTCCCTGCCATTCCTGCCGGGGCAGTACCTGGACTTCCTGGTCGAGGATGGGCGTCGCCGGAGCTTCTCCATCGCCAGTCCCCCGCACGACAGCGAGCTGCTCGAGCTGCACGTGCGCAAGGTCGCAGGGGGCGGCTTCACCGAGCGCCTGTTCGGGCACGTCAACACGGGCGCGCTGCTGCGCATCGAGGGACCGATGGGCCAGTTCATCTACCGGGAGGGGACCACTCCGCTCATCATGGTTGCGGGCGGGACTGGCTTCGCCCCGCTCAAGTCGATGCTGCGTCACATCCTGGAGAAGGGCCCCGCGCGCGATGTCCACCTGTACTGGGGCGCCCGGCGGCCAGAGGACCTGTACGAGGAGGCTCGCGTGCTCGAGTGGCTGCAGCGCCACCCGCGGCTGAAATTCACGGCTGTGCTTTCGGACGCGGCTGAAATGGGAGCGACTCATCGGCGGCTGGGCTGGGTGCATGAAGCGGTGCTGGAGGACTACCCGAGGCTGGATGAATTCGAGGTGTACACCGCCGGGCCGCCGGCGCTGATCGAAGCGATCCGCGCGAGCTTTTCCCGGCATGGCTTGTCCGAGGACCGGCTGCACTTCGACTCGTTCGACTTCGCGCCGCCGGCGCCCAGCGGCGCGGGTCGGTGAACACGGCGCCCATCGGCACGGCCCGCCGAACACCGCCGCGGGTCGCTACCGTCAGCCCTTGAGTCGTTCCCGCAGCTCGCTGGCCATACGCCGGCTCACCTGCAGGGGGGCTGCACAGCCGCGCAGGAATACGAGGTACTGGCCATCGGCATTGCGCTCCACCCGCTCCAGGAAGCGGATCGCTACCAGCGCGTTGCGATGCACGCGCACGAACGCAGAGCCCAGCTCGTCCTCGAGCGTGCGCAGTGAGTCCTCGATGAGGTCCTCACCCTTCAGGTGTCGCACCGTCGTGTACTTCTGATCGGCGAAGAAGAACAACACTTCCTCCACCGGAATCAACCGCAGACCGTCGCGATGCCGTGCGGCGATCTGCGTGCGCCGCTCATTCGATCCCGAGGCTGCCAGCTTCTGCAGTTGCGGTCGCGTCAGCCGGCTCGCCTGCGCCAGGGCCGCGGCAAGCTTCTCCTTGCGGATCGGTTTCAGGAGATAGCCCACCGCCTGGGCATCGAAGGCGTTGACCGCGTACTCGTCATACGCCGTGGCGAAAATCACTGCCGGCGGCTCAGTCAGCACGTTCAGGTGCCGCGCTGCCTCGATTCCGTCCATCCCCGGCATCCGCACATCGAGCAGCACGACGTCGGGCGACAGATCCACCGCGCACTGCAATCCCTGCTCGCCCGTGACGGCCTCACCGACGACTTCCACGTCGTCGATCTCCGATAGCAGGCTGCGCAAGCGCTCTCGCGCCAGCACTTCGTCATCGACGATGAGGACTTTCAGGGCCATGTGCGCTCAAGGGACAGCGAGCTTTGCAGGAGCGTCGACGGGCAGCCTCTCGCGCTTTTCGATGTAAGGGAAGCGCAAAGTCACGATGTATTCCGAGTCGAATCGCCCGGACTTCACCAGTGCGTGCTCGCCGTACATGAGAGTAAGCCGCTCACGAATGTTGGCGAGCGCCAGCCGATTGCCTTCGCGCTCCGTCTCGTGCTCGGTAACGGGATTGCGCACGACGATCGTGATGAGCTCGCCGTTGAGCTCGCCCACGACAGTGACCGTGCCACCGCCCGTCTGCGGCTCGATCCCGTGATAGATCGCATTCTCCAGCAGTGGTTGCAGCATCAGGCCGGGCACCAGCGCATTGCGCGGAAGCGAGTCGATGCTCCAGCTCACCCGCAGTCGCGGGCCCAGGCGCAGCTGCTCGATACGCTGATAGGTGCGACCGACCTCCAGCTCCTCCTCCAGCGTGATGATGTTCCGTTTCTCACTCAGGTTGGCACGAAACAGGTCGGCAAGGTCCTGCACAGCCTGCTCGGCCCGCGCCGGGTCGGTGCGAGTCAGCGAGGCAATTGTATTCATGCTGTTGAACAGGAAGTGCGGCCGGATGCGTGCCTGCAGTGCGTGGACGCGTGCCGCGGCCTGCATCTCGACGTTCAAACGCCACTGGTGCGTGACATAGAAGTAACGCAGGGCGAGCGCGGTGACGATGACGCCTATCCACACGTTGCGTTCCAGGAAACCCCAGCCGTCCACGGGGAACAGGCCTACAGCCCCGGCGTCGTGGCTCCATTGAGTGCGACCGATGGCAAAGGTGCACACCGATACGAGTGAGATCAGGCAGACCACCATGGCCATGACGGCGAGCGATCCCTGCGCAACCGTCAAGCGGCGCAACGCAGGCCCGGCCCAACACAACACCCCCGCCCCAGCCAGTGCGATCCACAGGAGAAACAAGGAGGTCCTGCCCAGATCCGTCCAGAATCCGACATCGCTTTGCCGCGCCAAGGCCAGCACCAGGGCCGTGAGCTGGGTGATCACTACAATGGCGAACGCGGCATGGGACTCGCATGCGTCCGGTAGGTAGAAGGGTTGGTCGCCGCCTCTGGAGGCGTCGGTCTTCATGCGTCTTTCGAGGATGTTGGCCGCGCCGCGGCGCCCTCGAAGAGCTCTGCCTTCAGGCGAAAGGTGGCAGAGATGTCCTCGTCCGCATAACCACGCGCAACGAGCTCCGCATACTCAGCGAGCATCCGCTCGACGACGGGCAGCGCCACGCCAAAGCGCGCCGCCATGTCGCGGCAGATCGTCAGATCCTTGGCATGGAGGCGGACACGGAATCCCGCCGGGTAACTGCCGCGCACCATGTTCGGAGCTCGATGCACGAAGTACCAGCTCGAGCCGGCGCCCTTGCCGAGGGTCTCGATGAGCTTCTCGAGCGGCAGTCCTTGTGCGCGGGCGAACGCCATCGCTTCGGAGACTGCCTCGATGATGCCGGCGCACATGATCTGGTTGGTCGCCTTGGCCGCCTGACCGGCCCCGGTGGGCCCGAAATGCGTCACTGTCTTGCCCATCGCCGCCAACAGGGGCCGCGCTCGCTCGAATGCCTCGTCAGCGCCACCAACCATGATCGCCAGAGTGGCGTCACGCGCGCCCTCGGTGCCGCCACTCACGGGACAGTCAACGAAGTCCGCCGAACGCGGCGCGAGCAACTCCGCGGCCTTGCGGGCCGTGTCGGAGCCGACCGTCGAGCAGTCGACGACCAGGGTGCCCGGCTGGACTCCAGGTGCGAGCGCGCTGACTACCTGGAGCACGTCATCGTCTGCGGAGACGCAGATCACCACGGCGTCGACGCTGCGGGCCAGAGCTTCGAGCGTCTCCGGCGCCTGGCA
>CAZLYG010000255.1:0-2954 GCA_964563075.1 uncultured Steroidobacteraceae bacterium
GCACGGCCGGACCTCCACCTTCAGCTCAATAGCCGGCTCACCTCGGCGACGGGGTGTGTTGTGAGGTCCTTGGGCACCTCCGCGATGATGCGCTGTGATACTTCCTTTCGGAATGCCTGGCGCAGCCGGCCCAGAACCGCGGGCGGGGCAACCACGACGAGTTGCTCGAAGCGATGCGCGTGAGCGGCACGATAGAGCGCGTCAGCCACCTCGTCGGCGAATCGCCCTTCGGCAATTTCATGCCAGTCGGCCTCTTCGAGCGCGCTGCACCCAGTTGCCGGCGGCATGCGACTTGCTCATTCGAATTCCGACGCACTCAAGAGGTCCGAGATGAGTTCCCTGAACCCTCGATTTCTCACAGAGCTCAGAGGCGTGCTGATGCGCCGGGAGGAGCAGCTCACGGCGCAGCTACGGCAGCGGCAGCGATCTGCTGTGAGCGAGACGTTTGTGGAGTTGGCAGGCGAAGTGCCGGATGCCGGGGATGCATCGGTGGCGGACGCGGTAATCGATTCGAAGAGTGCTGAACGGGACCGCGACGCGTGGGAGCTCGACGAGGTTCGTGCTGCGCTTCAACGCATGGACTGCGGATCGTACGGACTGTGCCAGGAATGTGGCAGGCCGATCTCCCCGCAACGGTTGCGGGCATCTCCGACAGCCCGCTACGACTTTCTGCATCAACGACAGGCAGAACATCGGGTCGAGCATGGAGCGCAGCGCGCTCCCACTCTGTGATTCGAAGGCTGCCGTGCTTTGAGACACGACAGCATGGAGCTCGCCGGGCGTGCCTCACAACGCGGAAATTCTCACTGTCTGCGGGCGCCGGATCGCAATCTCCAACCCGCGGAAGGTGCTGTTTCCGGGCCCCGGGTACACGAAGATCGATCTCGCGCAATACTATCTCGCCGTGGCGGAGGGGGCGCTGCGCGGCGCCGGCGGCCGCCCGAACATGCTGGTGCGCTACCCCGATGGCATCGAGGGAGAGCACTTCTATCAGAAGCGCGCCCCGAAGAGCCGGCCATCCTGGCTTGAAGTTGCCGAGCTGCGCTTTCCATCCGGTCGTGTTGCCGAGGAAGTCGTGCCGCGCGACGCAGCAGCGCTGGCCTGGCTCGCCAATCTCGGGTGCCTGGAGCTGCATCCACATCCGGTACGCGCCGAAGATCTCGAGCACCCCGACGAGCTGCGTGTCGACCTTGACCCCGTGCCGGGGGTGAAGTGGCCGCAAATACGGCTGGTCACACAGCTGGCGCACGCCGTTCTCACGGATTTCGACCTCATCGGCTGGCCCAAGACCTCCGGCTCGCGCGGTATGCACATCTGTGTGCGGCTCGAACGGCGCTGGAGTTTCGACGAAGTGCGCCACGGTGCATTGGCGCTCGCGCGTGAGATCGAGAGGCGTGCTCCCACGCTCGTGACTACCCAATGGTGGAAGGAGGAGCGTCACGGTGTATTCATCGACTACAACCAGAACGCCAAGGATCGCACTGTTGCCGCCGCGTACTCTGTCCGTCCGACGCCGGATGCACGTGTCTCCGCACCACTCGCGTGGAACGAGGTGGACGATTGCGAACCGGCGGATTTCACGTTGACCACACTGCCGGAGCGCTTCAGGGCCGTGGGTGATCCGCACGCGGATATCGATCGACACCCGGGCTCGCTCCAGGGATTACTGGAGCTGTTCGAACGACAGGGTGGGGGAGAGGCACCCTGGCCTCCTCATTACAGAAAGCGAGCTGCGGAACCCCGGCGCGTGCAACCGTCCAAGCGTCACTAGAGCTTCTTGCGCAACCACCACAGCAGCACCGCAATCGCGAGCCAGCAGGCTCCCGCGATACAGAGAACGGCGGCCGCTGAATGGCCGGGTAACCCGCGCCAAGCGATAAACGCAAAGCAGGCCAGGGCGATCGACCCGAGCACCGTCCCGGCGGCATCCAGGGCCGCAGCCCGGCGACCGCGCTTGTGCCCATGCAGTCCCCGGCGCGCCTTGTTGAGGACTTCGCGTCGCTCGATCAGCGTCGCGCTGGCAGTGAACAGTGCCGGAAAAGCCAGAAAGAGTCCGCCGAACACCGGTCCGGCGGCATTCGCAATGGCTCCGGCGCCCAGGGTCACCAGGCCACCCAGGACGAATCGCAATGCGTACTGGTGCCAGCGGATGCCCCGTAATGCGGACCAATCGACGGAGACGTTCATCGACCCCTCAACACAGCCAGCCATCCCAGCACGGCAACGATCAGCCAGATCGGTAGGGCGAGCAGGGTCACTGCGAGTGCGGGCGAACGGCCTGTCCAGAGAAGGCGTCCGGAGATCCACGCGTAGACCAGGAGTGCGGCGGCGCCGATCATCATCGAGCGGGACTCCAGGGCCGCGTAGGCGCCTCCATGCCCGTGAACGGTGAGAGCGAGGGTTGCCAACGCGATCGACGGGGCGGCGCCGAAAATTCCGGCAAAACTCTTCGGGCGCACGACATCGCCCAGCATCGCGAACAGCGATACTACAGCCCCACCGATCAGGAATCTCGCGAGCATCTCCATCGTGTTGACCTGACTATATCATTGTCAGGTCGGCCGACACCGGGCGGCGCGCGCCAGGAGACTGGAGTTGTGTCAGTGCGGGCGCGTTTTGTGCTGCGCCTGCGGAGGATGCAGGTTTTTCGGAGAGACACGCATGGCTCGGTACGGCAAGAAAGCGGGTAAGAAAGTCAAGCGCGCGATGCACGAGCGCAAGCGCGGCACACTGCGCAGCGGCCGCTCCGGTCGCAAGGTCAAGAGCCGCAAGCAGGCCATCGCGATCGGGTTGTCCGAGGCGCGGCGCTCCGGCGCGAAGGTGCCGGCAAAGCGGAGCAGAAAGAAGAAGTAGCGCCGCGGCGCTGGCTACGCCTCAGCCCGGCGCTGCGCGAATTGTTTCCTCGCCGGTCAATGCGACGTCAATGGGCGGTTCTCGCCGGGCCCGCAAGCGGG
>CAZLYG010000255.1:2964-7594 GCA_964563075.1 uncultured Steroidobacteraceae bacterium
GATCGCCCCTCCATATAACGCTCGAACTCCTCGCGAAAGCGTTCGGTCAGGTGCTCCTGGTCGCGCGCCGGCAAGGTCTTCAGATCGAGACAGCCTGTTCTCGAAGGTGGTCAGCCGCAGCTCGAGCCGCTCGCACTAGGGCTGTGCATGAGAGGGGCGTTGCGCGGGCGTTGCAGCATCAATGCGCCGTAGGGGCGTAGCCGTACCGAACGCAAACTGTGCTGTGCGGTCGGTGCGGCCCCGCTCAAAAGGTCGCGAGCGAGCCAACTTCCCTGCGTGAGCGCAACCTGAGAGGCATCGGGAAGCAACGCCACGCGCACGGGTTGTGCACTGAAGTTGAGTATCACGAGCGCTTCAGTATGATCGTGGCCGTCCCCGCGTGCGTAGGCCAGTACTTTGGCATCCTGATCTGTCCTCAGGAGCGTCATCGCAGGCGAGAGGAATGCGGGTTCGTCGTTGCGCGTGTGAACGAGGCGCCTGTACACCGCAACCAGACCATATGGGTCCTCCCACGAGAGCGGCCCATGGGCAGAGTAGGGCTCGAACGCCAGACCGGTCTCGTCCCCGTCGTAAATCAGTGGGATCCCCGGCAAGGTGAACAGCAGTGCCGCCGCTACCCGTGTCTGCGCCAGGCCGTGCAGAGTGATGAAGCGCTTGCCGGTGTCGTTATCGTTGATGAAGTGAAGCACGGGAAGGGTTTTCCGGGCCGACAGCGCGCTTCGCAGGGCGTTGAGGTCAGGTACCGCATCGGGGGCTCCGAAAATGCCCTGCCAAGCCCATTGCCCCACCGTCATCGTCCAGTCGTACGCGGCGTCAAAACCGTGATGCGCGTAGTAGGTGTCTCGGGCGGAGGCTTCCCCCAGCAACCACACATCCGGGTTCACACGTTCGAGCTCTTGCCTCACGGCCGGCCAGAGCTCCGGCGCTCGCTGGCGCATGCCCCAGGCAGCATCGATGCGGAACCCGTCCGTTGAGTAGAGCTGCAGCCAGTGCGTCAGGGCCGCGGTGAGGAACGTACGGACCTCCGGATTGCCGTAGTTCAGATTCTCCAGGTTTTGCCAGTCGAAGTAGTGGAGTGCGCGGCCACTCGCATCGCGCGCAAACCAGTCGTAATAGGGTGAGGCTTTGCCTCGCGCCTGGGAGTCCGCAAAGTAGCGGCTCTGGTCGGAGAGTTGGTTGGTGACTGCGTCGAGTATGACTCGCAGGCCACGCGCATGCGCGGCGGAGATCAGCGCCCTGAACTGTGCATCCGATCCGAAAGCCGTGCGCACGGCGAAGGGATCGGTGACGGCGTAGCCGAAGTCCCGTGGTGGCGCCGCAGTCACGGGCGACAACCAGATAACGCTGGCCCCGAGCGCCGCGATCGCGTCAAGTCGATTGGTCACTGCCTGAAACGCTTTGGGCTCGAAGAGTGGCAGAGCTACACCATAGACTACAGCCCTGTCCGCCCACGCCGGATGCTCGCGCTGTGTATCCACGGTAGCAGCGTTGCATTCCTGAACGCGAAACGCTGCGGTCGTCTCGTCAGTCCTCCCCAACGCATCCGTCGCGCGCATCGTAATGTAGTAGCGGCCGTTGACGCGAGGGATGGCGATCTCGAGCCGCTGACCATTGCGCTCGGCGGGATTTAAGCGGATGGGAGCGGGGTTGGCATCTCGGGGCTGCCACTCGTAACGAACGATGGGCGACGGCAGCCCCGGGCCAGGCCGGGTTGCACCGCCATCGAGAACTATCTCGCGGCCACTCACCTGTACGTGCACCTCGGCTCGAGGCTTGTCGGGCAGCCTTACGCTCCACAGCTGGGCGCTGGGACGACCGATCTGGCGCCCCGCCCGGCGGCAAAAGGCATCGAGTGGATTGAGGCCGCTACGCAGCGATACGCGGGCGACAAAAGAGTTGTCGCTTTGCACCCGGGCGCGCGCCTCACCGCCAGGGGATTGGATCAACACCTCATCACATTCCCGGGGTGCCGTGCGGCCGGAGACGATCTTCTGGAAAGTCCAGGCGTCGCCCCCTGCGGTGTCGAACGTAACCGGCAGCCCATGGTCCTCGGCGATGGACGTCGCGAGAGAAAGGCTTTGCCCCAGGAAGATGCCCAGCCACAATAGCCGGATCAGGCGCGCGTCAATGGGGGCGACCGGCGCTCGTGGTCTGTCCTGCAGCCCGCGTATTCACGACGCTGGTGGCCATCTGGGTCAGCTCCACGTCGAGCTGCTTGTCCCGGTCGGCGTAGCCAGCCACCGGCGGCGCGTCCGATCGCCGTGCTGCGGCTTAGCGCTGCGATCGCGAGCCCCACTCCAGTAGCCAGCGAGACCAGCTGTTCCACAGGTCCTACGTTGTCTTCAGTCATTGCTTCAACTCCGCTCCGGAGGGCCTGTCGCAGCAATCGATATGCCCCGCGGCCAGTTTCCCCAGCTCCGCCTGGACGCGCTCCAGCACGGCGCGCCAGTTACCTCGGTGCGGCTGCCGGAAAAGACGCATGGTGGGGTACCAGGGGCTGTCCGAACGATGCTGCATCCAGCGCCAGTCGGCTTCCGCGGGCAACAGGGTCCACGTGCGCACGCCGAGCGCCCCGGCAAGATGTGCCGAGAGCGTATCGACAGTGATCAGCAGATCCAGGGAGCGCAGCTCAGCGGCTTCATCGACGATGTCGGCCATGGGGGGCACCTGCGCATGATCGCAACGCCACCGGGCGAGGGCCGGTCCACGCTGAAGCGCCACCCACGCGATGTCATGCCGCCGCGTCAACTCCTGCATCAGCTGGGACGGGACCGACCGTCGGGAATCCCAGCTGCCGGACTCGAACACGAGGCCGACTCGCGGACGGGGATCGTCTGCAGGGCGTTGCCTGGCCGGCACGTGAAGGTAAGGCACGCGTCTGGGGAGCGTATCGAGCGTGGCGCGCAACGCGTGGGGCAACTCCATGATTTCAATGTCGACATTACGCTCGAGGTCGGGTGTCCCGTCATGCAGCGGAAGCACGAAGTCGACCCCGCGCACCGTGCGGACCAACGGAATGAGCTTCGGCTGCGCCCAGATGACCACCGATTCAGCCAGTGCACGCGCCGCGGCGGCGAAGCGAATGAACTGAATGGTATCGCCGAGGCCGTGATAGCAGTGGACCAACACCCGTCTGCCACTGAGTGAGTCGCCGTTCCAGAGGGCCTGCAGATGACGGGGCAGCGAAGGATCCCGGAAGCGTCCGTGCTCGAGCATCGCATCGCTGATCCGCCAGGCGCGCTCCCAATCGCCGTCGCGCATGTGTTGCATCCATTGCGCACCCGGGTCACGACTATGTAAGTTCTTCATCACGAGCGCGTCGGCTCAAGGGGATGCGTCGGAGGAAGCAAGGCGCGCACCGATGAGCGATCCCGCGACGGGCCGCGGCCCAACTCGCTTGGCAATACCGTGACCCATCGCACAGTCGTCGTGAGCACTCGCCGCTAGTTTGTCGCCGTGCACAAGGACATCAAGGGCCGTGGCGACCGCCCCGGAGCCCTGTTTCATCTCTATCGGGACCTGTGGAAGCTGGTGCGTGGGGAGCGCCGTGTATTCATAGGTGCAGTCGGACTGCTCATTTCGGCGCAGGTAACACTGCTGGCCGTCCCGTACATTTCCGGGCGTGCGCTCAATGCCCTGCAGCTGCATGGACTGGACGGGCTGCACACTGCCGGCTTCTGGCTCACGATGGCGCTGCTCGTTGCGGGAGGAAGCTGGGTCCTGCACGGCCCGGGGCGGATTCTCGAGCGTCGCGCCGCGCTGACCGTGAGACGCCGGATGTCCGCATTGCTCACGCAGCAGCTTTTCTCGCTGCCGTTGAGCTGGCACGAGTCGCATCACTCCGCCTCGACAGCGCATCGCGTCCAGCAGAGTACGCACGCGCTGTCGGGCTTTGCCCAGAGCCAATACATCTACCTCAACAGCGCCGTACGGCTCATAGGCCCCCTCATCGCGCTGTGGTGCATACAGCCGGTGGTGGGGTATGCGGCTGCCCTCGGGCTGGCGCTCATTCTCTATTCCGTCGTCGGCTTCGATCGCGCCATGCTCGAGCTCGCACACAAGGAGAATGACGCCGAGCGCGCTTACTCCGCCACGCTCACCGACACACTCGGCAACGCGACGAGCGTCTACGCGTTGCGTCAGTCGCGGGCCGTGATGGCCAGACTGGAACGTCGCCTGGTGGCGGTTTTCGCGCCGCTGAAGAAGGCGATCCTGTTGAACGAGGTGAAGTGGTGCACGGTCGACCTGTCCAGTCGCGCTTTGAGCTGCGGTCTCGTCGCGCTCTTCGCCTGGGCCGCCGTGAGTTCCGCAGAGCGCAGCACAGGCCACGCGACGTTGCTGCTCGGCAGCATCTATATGGTCTGGGAGTACGCACAACAGGCCGGAGGCGTCATCTCATCGATTGCCTCGCACTTCCAGGCATTCGCGCGCCAGCAGGCCGACTACGCCAGCGCCGAATTGATCCGGCAGGCGGCCGGCGAGGGTGAGCCCGTTGCTGCCCCGCAGGCGGGAGCGCCGCAATGGCAGCAGCTCATTGTGCGCGATCTGACCTTCCGGCATTCCAGCGCAGCGCAGAGAGCCACGCTCGAGGGGGTGCGACTGTCGCTGAAGCGCGGGCGCCGCTATGCCC
>CAZLYG010000256.1:0-2207 GCA_964563075.1 uncultured Steroidobacteraceae bacterium
CCACCTTGGGATCCGACTCGCAAGGTCGTCTGGATCACGACCTCCAACGCGGACGTGATCTACAGGTTCAGCCCGCGGGACAAATCCTTCGGCGTACTGCCGCTGCCGCGCGAGCGGGCATTCCTGCAAAGCGTGAATATCGATCGGCAGACAGGAGCGCTGGTAACTTCGTATGCCAACATCGTCGAGCACGAGCGTGGCCCGCGCATGGCCCTCATCGTAGACTTGGGCGACACGACTGGCCGCGCGGCAGCTCGCATGCGTGCTGACGAAGCGCCACCGATCGCCTCGAGGTAATCATGAGTTACGCCGGCAGTTACCTGGTCCGCACGGGTATCGTTTTGGGTCTCGCCATCGCGAGCGCGGTCACCACGGCATGGGCCGGCAACTCGAGGTCGAAACTCTCGGAGCTCGCGCTGCAGAAGCACTGCGACGAATGCCATGCGGTGGGTGCCACGCGCATCGGTCCTCCCTTTATCGCCGTTGCGATCCGGCACCGCGGGGAAGGGCAGGGGGCGATAGAGCCGTTGGCGCAGAAGATCATCCACGGAGGGGCGGGGAATTGGGGCAACGTTCCGATGGTTCCGAACGAGCGCGTGACCCTCGAGGAAGCACGAGCGCTGGCCCGATGGATACAGAGCCTCGATTCCGGCTGAGGAGATCCCGAGTCATCTGGACGACCAGTCGTATTTGAGAGGAGTGGTCGCCAACGTAGCGGCCGCAAAGAAACCCGCTTTGCCCGCCACTTGCTCATCCGCGGACAACCTGGGCGGCTCGCCCCCGGAATAGCTGGCGGCCCTGATCACAATTGAGAGTCGGACCCTGTCTGGCGCTTTGACGTCAGCTCTCCTATCGCCACGATCTGCGGCTGCGGCTGGCCAAATGGCAGGAAGAAGTATCGCGGCGCGAAAGCTTCCGCGGCGGGTACCTCGATAAGGGCCTCGCCCAGCCGTGTGCCGTCACTCTCGTAGACGATGATCGTGCCGTTGGCCGCCGCCGTTGAGTATTCCCTGCGATAACATCCGTCGTGCTCTGCGGTTGGGCCATTTTTCATGGGCGCGTAGCTGAATAGCCGCGCTCTGGAGTAGCCGTGCCGGATGCCACAGGGCTCGCTCAATAACACGATGGCGCGCGCGGGGCGCAACACTATCCGGCTGATGAGATCTGCCTCTTTCCCGAGGTAGGCGCTGGGACTGGCCTTGGTATCGGGTTGCGCACCTGATGAGGCCGAGTCGAAAGGACCGTGGCCCCGCGAGCTGCCGGATAAAGTGGCCGAGATGACGATGCCGGCAACAGCAAGTGCTTTCATCCGTGCTGCTCAGGAAGATGCGCCTGACGAGGGCGCGGCGGGGCGTTGCTTGCGGAACAGGCGCCGCACCAGGCGCACGGCAAACCAGCAGAACAGGACTACGAGAGTCACTGCGGCCAGAGGGGCAGCCAGCGCCAGCAGCGAAACGATAAGTGCACCGCCGAGCTCTCCGGTAGCCAGTGCGTGATTGCCGACCCCCGCGGTCAGCGCCGTCGACTTCGCACGCAGCAGCGAAGTCAGCCCCTGTGTGAGTCCAGCGGCTCCGCCTCCTGCGATCACGGCCGTCGTCCACTTGATCATCGGCGGCAAATCCGTCAACACAGCCACGGCAACCACCGTGCCCGCGATGAGTGCGGCAGGCGCGGCAATCACGTCGAGAATGTTGTCCACACCCGGGATGTAGTAGGCGAGAATCTCCACCATCGCCGCCACGCTCAACATCACCAGCGCCGGTAATGTGCCCAACCAGGCGAGACCGGTGTTGAGCGGGAGATGCCCGACGTAAGCGGTGACGCTCAGCACAGGCATCGGCAGGAAGACGCGAAAGCCTACCGCTGCTGCGAGACCCACTCCCATGGCGATCGCGAGGGCACCATCCAGTCCGGAGCTGTGCGGCATGGAAACCACGCGGCTACGATAGAGCCGGCACGGTCCGGTGTCGAGCTGAGCGATGCACGGCACCCGACCTCGGGACCGCGCGGGAGGTCATTCAGTGATCGCGGTTGGATGTCTCAGCCGGGATGCCGAAGGCCTCATTCACGGGGCGCACCCCAGAGTCAGATTTCGACCCTCAGACAGACGTACCGATTGCATCGGATGCCCGTCACACTGGAACGAGATCTGGCAATACTTCGGGAATCCGAAGTCCGGGTCGCCGGCCAGGTGATTGCCACAGGCC
>CAZLYG010000256.1:2217-7530 GCA_964563075.1 uncultured Steroidobacteraceae bacterium
CGCGGACAGGCGGACTGCAGAGCATAGGTCACGTCAAATCCTCGCCCGTTGCGCGCGCTGGCGTAACGGGCATAACGGATCTGCGGCGGGGCCCCTGAGCCCTGGGGCACCACGAGGCCCGGGATCACCGCCGTCACGTAGATGCCGCGTCGATAGGCCACTTTCCAGCGGGCCATGTATTTGTCCGCCTCGACATCCTCGAACTCGCTCATGGCCTTGGCGATCTGCGCCGTCTGGGTGGCAATGGGCTGCCCCACGATCGAGTAGAAATGCTTCGTTGTCGGGGATGCGCTGAATGACTCGAACACGGGGAGAGCCGTTGCGTATTTCGCTGCAATAGCGTCCAGAGCAGGACCTTCCACAGCGGCGATCTGCTCGGGGAGTATTCCGTTGGCCGCATAAGGGGAGGGGTCGTTCACGTTGTGCCCGATATCCTGGGCATGGAGAAGGCTCGAGGCCTCTACTCCGAGGGCCACCAGGGCCAGACGCGTTTTCAGCACGGACGCGCTTGCGTTCGACTGTGAGATTGGCGTCTGTGTGGCCGCGTGGCCGACTACGGAGCGCACTGCGCCCGCATAGACAGTTCTCATCTCACCCTGAAACTGTAAATACGTCACTCCCATGAGACTGCGGAAGAAGCTCGACAGCGTATCGACGTCCGCCTCCTTCATCTGGGCAGCCAGCGCTTTGATGAGCAATTGATTCGCGTCAGCAAATGAACGGCTCAAGTCCGGCACATCCGGGCGGATGTCCGCCTGGATGAGGTTGCTCAGCGGTCCCCAGCGGGGATCCTGCGGCGCATCCTGCAGTGTTGGGGCGACTCGCGGCACCAGAGAGCGAGCGACTTCGGAGAGGCCGGGCGAGCGCTGCGAGGACAACTGGGCGAGCAGCAGGAGCTCGTGGATCTTGCGATCGAGGCTGCTAACGGGTGCCGCCGCGGCCGCGGGCACTATCGGGACCCGCCGTGCGGCATCCAAACCGGCGGCCGGCTCATGGGCGGTCGGCGGCGGCGGGCGTTCCGGGTTGGAATTGCAGGGTGAGTCCGAGTAGGAGATTGCGCCGCCAGCACCGACGCACTTGTAGATGTCCGCAAGCGCTACCTGACACTGCGTGAGTGCAAGGGAAAACGTCAGCCACAGTAACGTGGCGCGCACATTCGGGAGGCTGGTTGGCGGCGCGAGTCGTAGATCAGAGGGCTTTCGCACGCAGGGTCCCTTGTTCGCGAACGAATAGCCTCGCATGGTAAATGGGGTTGCCCTGAGATTGCGTCGGGCCGCGGTGAAATTGTGAGTCCATTCACGGCGCTGCCCCTACAAGCGGACCTGGGTCGCAATCCTCAACCCCATGGGTCGGGATACGATTGGGTGGTGATCCGCCACCTCCAACACAACTGGCCGCTGGCCCTCATCACTCTTACCCTGGCGGTCTACCTCGTGATCGTGCTGGTGGGCGGGACATTCTTCACCAATCAGGGCCCCATCCTGCGCTCCGGGCAGCCGTGGCGGTACTGGCGCTGGATCCGGATTTTCGCGACCCTTTTCGTGTTGAGCGCAGCCGTCCTGATCGGCTCCTACCTCCTGGCGCCGACGCGCTGACACAGTGCGGTCGGGCTGGGCGATCGCGCGAGTCAGTCCCGCAGTCGCCGCAAAGCCGTGCCCTTGTGCATGGCGATGTGATCGGTTTTGTCGCTCTTGATCTCATACTGGGGTCGCCGCTGCTGGCGTGGTGGACGTGCCCCTTGTAGTTCACGTCCCTGGTGTGGACGCGCAGGATGTGGCCGCTGACCCGGCCTGCCTCCGAGTTCCAGCTCACGCGGTCACCGACCTTGAAACGCGTGGTCGTCATGGGATTCCTCAGTGAGCAGCAACCCGGCGCACGCTCGCGCCGCCGCGCGCCGCTCACGATGTCGTCATGTAGGATCTATTAAGATATGACAGGCAGGGCGCTGAAGCGAGCGCCGCGGAAGTTGATTTCGCGCGACGCCAGCCCCAAGCTTTGCACTGGCTGCTGTTATGTCCATCCGCGCGCAGCTGCCCATAGCGCAAGTCATGCAGCGAGGCGACGATCGTGAAAAATCTCCATGCCCGGAGCGTGTTCTTCGTCGAAGATGCCGAGCGCTCGCTCCTTTACTACACGCAAGCGCTGGGCTTTTCCCTGGACTGGAGTCATCGGAAAGAGGGCCGGCAATTCGTTTTTCAGGTCAGCCTGATGGGTTTCCAGCTGATCCTGAATCAGACTGAACACTGGACCGCCGGGCGCGCGGGTCATGGTCGCGCATTCCTGGGACTCGACGCGGAGCAATCCCGCGAGCTGCGCCGACATATCCGGGAGAGGGGCATCAGGACGAGCGCTCTGCACTGGGGCGCGCCGACGCTGGTGATCCGGGATCTGGACGCGAACGAGCTGTTCATCTGGTTGCCGGAGGCCGAACGCGCCGGCCTCGGAACGGCGGGCGCGGAATCGGCCCGGCCGGAATAAGATATAATGGCTGAATAACAAAGAACGCGCGGGAGGGTTTGTGCGACGAGTCCTGCTGGCGGCCGTCCTGGCTGCGCTCGTCTGTTTGCCGGCGGCTGCGCAGCCGCGCGTCGATTACTCCAAGCTCGAGATCAAGACGACTGACCTTGGACATGGGGTCTATCTGCTGGGCTGGCAGGGCGGTGACTCGCTGATCCTCGCAGGCGACGACGGTGTACTGCTGGTCGATACTTCCGTCCCTCAGATGGGTGAGAAGATCAAGGCGGCGATCGCGCGTGTCAGCGACAAGCCGATCAGGCTCATCATCAACACCCACGCGCACGCCGACCACTTCGGCGCCAACGAGTTGCTGGCGCAGGGCGGTGCTCTCATCGTCGGCCATGAGAAGCTGCGTGAACGGATGGTGAAAGGCCAATACCTCGCCGCCTTCAAGCAGACGATTCCGCCCTCGCCAGCAGGTGCCTTACCCTCGATCACCTACGCCGACGCGCTGACAATCCACTTCGACGGCGAGACCGTGCAGCTGTTGCACTCGCCCCGGGCGCACACGGACAACGACACCCTGGTGTATTTCAAGCGGGCCAACGTCATCCACGCGAGCGGCACCTTCGGTGGTGATGCGAGCTATCCGTTCTTCGACATGTCATCGGGCGGTACCCTGGCAGGGATGATCGTCGCGGAGGAGAAGATGCTTTCTCTATCCAACGAGATGACCCGGATCATTGCCGATGAGGGCGACCCGGGGACCGCAGCCGGGCTGAAGGCATCGCGTGACATGCTCGTGACGATCCGCGCACGTGTCCAGAATCTGATCGCGGCGGGCAACAGCGAAGATCAGGTCGTGGCCGCCAAGCCAACCAGGGACCTCGACGCTCGCTGGGCAGCGCCGGGGAGCCCCTTGAACGGCGACTTCTTCACGCGGCTTGTCTATCAGTCGCTCAAGAACATCGCGCCGCCCAGCAAACCCTAGCGAAAAATCGCAGCAAGCCGACCGGGAGAGCACATCATGCGAAGAACGATAACGATATTGCTGGGCCTCGCCGCGGCCACGTGGCTGGCGGGGGCCAGTGCGGACGTCGAAGTGTTGGCCGTTCGGCTCGGTGCGAAGGACGTCATGGCGCTGGCGAAGTTCTACGACGCGGCGTTCGGCCTGAAGGAGATCGACCGCGTCGGGCAACCGCCGCGGGAGCTCGTCATGCGCTATGGCGCCACGGTCGCCGCAGCGAAGGCCGGCTCATCGCCCGAGTTTCTGCTGCAGCGTCGCGAGCCCGGCGCAGCCGCCGACCCGATCCCGCACGCGGTGTTCCATGTTTCTGACATGGCAGCGACCGTGGCCGCCGCCAAGGCGGCGGGCGCAACGCTGAAGGGCGCAGTGGCATCCGTCTCAATCGGGGGCATGCCGCTGCAGGTGGTCACGCTGACCGATCCCGACGGTAATGTGCTCGAGCTCATGCAATTGCCCAAGGGCGTTACCCATCTCAAGCACCCGTAACGGTCCCGGCGACAGGGAGAAGGCGGAGAACAAGGTGTCGAGACCTATGGCCGTCGTCGCGATCGGCTTGGCTGCTTGCGCAGGCGGACGGGTCGACTACAGCGGCCGATATCTTTTCGTCGTGAGCGATACGGATTCGTCAGTGACGACGTACACGATCGACGCGATCAGCGGCGCTCTCGCGCCAGTGAGCCCCGCAACTGTCATCGGCGCGGCGCCGAAGGGACTGGCGATTTCCCGCATTGTCGAGACTCATTGAGAGGACTTGCCGGGGCAACGTACCCGGCGCACGGCGGTCGCCGGAGGCACAGAGCCTCCATCAGCGCGGGTCGCAGTGACTGGGCAGAGCTCATGGCTTCGCGGCGAGGATCGCGTCCAGCCGGGCCGGTGTGGAGGGATCGCGCTCGAGATGCGGATAGCGCAGGCCGCCGTGATAGTCCACATGAGCGACGCTGTAGCGGTCCCCGGTCTTCACGATGAGCTCGATCGGAGCGCTTCCGGTCTGCGCGAGGCGGATGGCATCCTTCAGGACATCCTCATCGTAGGCCACCCCGTTCACGGCAAGAATCTGACCTCCTTCGGTCAGCTTCGCCTTGAACGCAGGCCCGTTCCAGAGGACTTCGCGGATCATGCCCCGGGTGTCCTTGTCATCGAGAATCAGGCCGATCGAGTAGAGCAGGCTCACGCGCTTGCGCTGCTGGTCGCTGGTTTTCTCGAAATCACTTGGTTTATCCGTGTAGATGAGCCGATAGCCGCCTCTCCTGAGACCCTCCACCGGCGCGGGCCGGGCTACCGAATCCAGGCGCTGGCGCAGGAACGCTGCCCAGTCGTAGGGCTGGATGGCGTTGAGCGCTGTGACGATGTCATCGAAGGTGTAGGTCACCTCGGAGTAGCTGCCGTTATCGATGCCGAAGAAAGCCTTTGCGAAGTCATCGAGCGAGCGTTTGCCATCGGTGCGCTCCCGGATGAGGGTGTCGGCTTCCAGCCAGATCAGCTCACCCTCTTCGTAGTAGTCCTCGAAGCGCTGCCAGTCGCGCCAGGACAGCGGACGGCGCGGATTGATGATCTCATCGTTGGTGGTGTCCTGCAGGGGCCGCCATTGGCGGCCCGGCTCGATGTCGTAGTAGGCCGCCGTCAGGGCGATCTGATCCAACGCCTCCTGGCGGGTGCGCAGACCGGAGCGCGCTGCCAGGACCTGCCCCCAGTACTGGGTCTGTCCCTCGTACATCCACAGGAGGCTGTCCTGCATGGGCACGTTGTAGTTCGGCGTCCACAGGTCCGCCGGCCGGCGGAACTTGCCGTTCCACGAATGGGTGTACTCGTGCGGCAGCAGATCCCTGTCG
>CAZLYG010000257.1:0-7517 GCA_964563075.1 uncultured Steroidobacteraceae bacterium
CGCCGAGTGAACCGCTGCGAGCACATCGCGCAGCGAGAAATGCACTTTCAGATCCTGGATCATCCGGCGATACGTGTTGCTGAGCATCTGATACGCCAGCGCCGAGTTGGCCCACATGGTGTCGCCCCCGAAGGGCGGGACCTCGATCGATCTGAGGATAGTAATCGAGGGCGGCTCGGGCATGAAAGGCGAGTCCGTGTGCCAGCCCTCGCCGAACACCATCTTCGACTGGTCGTCGGCGTCCTTGATGAGCGGGTGCACGTTGCGGTGCCCCGGGACGCCCTGGGTGTAAGCATCGACCGCGAAAGAGCCAAACCGCAGGCTGAACGCCTCGTGCTCGGCATGCGTGAGGCGCTGGCCACGGAAATAGATCATCTTGTGCCGGAACAGCGCCTGGCGGATTTCCTCGAACTGGGAATCGGTGAGGCTCGCGACCTGCACCCCGCAGATCTCGGCCCCCATCGCCGCCGCCAGTGGCTTCGCTTCGATGTGGGCATACCGGGCAGCCCGGTTGTCGAACTTGCCTGTCGGATGAAGTCGCACGGAAGTCCTACCCCGTCGGCCCGCGCACGGGTGACCACCCGCACGCGCCCACCGACATCATTCAGCATTGTTGAATGACTTAACTATAGTTGCTTGCGCGAATCAGCGTCAAGGCGCTATCTTCGTGCCGGCTCAGAGTCGAGGTGACCGCGTTGCAGATCTCAAAGGCATATCTGCTGGTCGTCGGCGCCCTGTTCCTGGCGGGTGCGCCGGGCGCACACGCGGCCGAGGGCGAGTGGCGCAACTATGGCGGGAGCGCGGGCGGCACGCGCTACACCGCGCTGACTCAAATCACTCCGGCCAACGTGGGGCGATTGAAACTCGCCTGGTCCTACAGGCTCGATCCGCCGGTCGAGACCGTTGCACACCCCTATGTCGCCTTCGAGGGCACGCCGCTCAAGGTGGCTGATACGGTGTACTTCTGCACGCCGGCGAGCTCAGTGGTCGCGCTCGATGCGGAGACTGGCAAGCCGCGATGGAAGTTTGATCTGCACTTGCGCAAGTGGGGCGGCTTCCGAGCGTGCCGTGGCATTGCCTACTATGCCGCGCCGCAATCCGACGCCGGCGGAAGCTGCCACGAACGCATCATCGCCGCCACGGTAGATGCCCGCATGTACGCAGTCGATGCCAGGACCGGCGCGCTGTGCGACGGTTTCGGTAACCACGGTTGGATCGATCTGCTGACGGGCATGGGCCCGATGACGCCCGGTGTGTTCACACCCACCTCAGCCCCGACGATCGTTCGCGGTCGGGTGGTGATCGGTGGGATGGTGATGGACAACGGGCAGACCAGTAACCCTTCGGGTGTCGTGCGCGCCTATGATGCGACGAGTGGCAGCCTCGCCTGGGCCTGGGATCTCGAACATCCTGACCGCCACGGCGCACCACCCCCCGGTGAGATCTACGCGCGTAATACGCCGAACGCGTGGGGCCCTTTCAGTGCAGATGAGACGCTGGGACTGATATTCGTGCCCACCGGCAACAGCAATCCTGATTATTACGGCGCCCACCGCACGGCTCAGGCGGAGAAGTACTCGAGCTCGGTCGTGGCACTGGATGCCGCCAGCGGCGAGGTGCGCTGGTCGTTCCAGACCACGCACCACGATCTGTGGGACTACGACGTTGGATCTCAGCCGGTGCTCACGAACATCGGTGACATCCCGGCGCTGATTCAGCCGACCAAGCGCGGGGAGATTTTCGTCCTCGACAGGCGTGACGGGCATCCGCTGAAGCCCGTCGTCGAGCGTCCGGTCCCTCAGGGCGGCGGCGCAGGTGATTGGACGGCCAGGACACAACCGTTTTCCACGGCGATGCCTGCACTCACAGGGCCGGATCTCACCGAGAAGGACATGTGGGGGATCACA
This sequence comes from uncultured Steroidobacteraceae bacterium, assembly GCA_964563075.1. Taxonomy (GTDB): domain Bacteria; phylum Pseudomonadota; class Gammaproteobacteria; order Steroidobacterales; family Steroidobacteraceae; genus 13-2-20CM-66-19. The sequence goes on from CAZLYG010000257.1 coordinate 1,908, forward strand.
CCCCTCGACCAGCTCTGGTGCCGTATCCAGTTCCGTCGCGCCCGCTATGACGGAGCGTTTACGCCTCCTACTGCCGACCGTCCCTGGATCTACAGTCCAGGCTGGATGGGGGGCAGCGACTGGGGCGGTGTTTCCGTCGACGAGTCGCGCAATGTACTCGTCGCCGTCTCGATGCGAATGGCAAACTACGAGCGTTTCGTCAGTGCCCAGGACGTGCAGGCAATGTCGGACAAGAACGCGGTGACCCCTCAAGTGGGATCCCCGTACGCAGGCATCGTGAGCGACTACTTCCACTCGCCACTCGGTGTACCCTGCCAGCGCCCGCCCTATGGTGTCATCAGTGCCGTCAACCTGAAGACGGGTGCGCTGCTTTGGAGCCATCCCCTGGGGACGGCGCGCAGCAGCGGCCCGCTCAAGACGAATCTGCGAGTGCCTTTCTCAATCCCCATGGGGGCCGTCACCCTCGGCGGAAATCTCGTGACCGGGAGCGGACTGATTTTCGTTGGCGCCGCCCTGGATCGGTATCTGCGTGCATTCGATGAGCGCACTGGGCAAGAGCTGTGGCGCACCGACCTCTCGGCTGCCGCATTTGCAACGCCCATGAGCTACCTGTCCGAGCCGAGTGGGCAGCAGTTCGTGGTGGTCGCAGTCGGAGGCAACAACAAATTCGGCCCCAACGACGGCCTGTACATCCAGGCCTACGCCCTGCCTCCGGAAACGACCCATTGAGTCAACCCGGCGCTTTCAGCGGCACGAGCACAACGGGTGACGATGGCCGCCCGTCGGCCGACCCGCGCGAAGCCATCGCCGCGGCGCCCCTGACGGGGCTGCAGGTGGGCATCATTGTCGTGCTCTTCTGCCTGAATGCGCTCGACGGCTTCGATGTCCTGGCCATCTCGTTTGCGCTGCCCGGTATCGCCCATCGCTGGGCGACCTCCCCGGGTGAGCTGGGAGTGGTGATCTCGATCGGGCTCGGTGCCACAGGAGTCAGCTCGCTGGTCATCGCCCCCCTGGCCGATCGGATTGGCCGCCGACCGATGATCCTCGCCAGCCTTGCCACCATGACTGCCGGGATGCTGGTGTGTGCACTCGCCTCCGGCGTCTTCCTGCTCGCAACCGGCCGCCTCCTCACCGGGGTGGGTGTTGGCGCGATCGTGCCCTGCATCAGTGCGCTCGCCGCCGAGTACGCGAACCGCCGCTATCGCGACCTTGCCGTCGTTCTCGTGGCTGTGGGTTTCGCGGCCGGCGGGCTGGCGGGCGGGACAATCGCTTCGCTGCTGCTGTCGCACTTCGACTGGCGATCGGTGTTTGTGGCCGGCGCGGTGACGACGGGCTTGCTGATGCTCGCACCGCTCTTTTACCTCCCCGAGTCCATCGAGTACCTCCTTGCCCGTCGCTCGGCCGACGCTCTGACACGGATCAATGCCATTCTCGGCCGGCTGGGGCGCGCGACGATTCAGGCGCTACCGGTGGCGACTGCCCAGGCCACAGGCGCCTCCTTCCTCGATATCCTCGAGCGCCCGCGGCTTCTGGGAACCGCGTTGTTCCTGACACTTGCCTATGGGTTGCACAACGCAACGCTCTACTACGCGTTGAACTGGATACCCAAAATCGTCGTCGATCTGTCACTGTCCCAGGCTCAGGCGGCGGCAGTGGCCGCGTGGTGCAGCGGCGGGGGGATCGTCGGCGGATTGGTGGCAGCCTGGCTGTCGGCGCGCTTCAACATCAGACCGCTCACTGCCGCGGGCCTCTTCGGCACGGGCGTGCTGCTTTGGGTTTTTGCGCATACACCGGGGCAGATGTCTGCGCTCATTGCTGCCTCGATGGTGTTGGGGGCATTCCTCTATGGCGGGCAGACCAGCCTCTACGCGCTGATGACGCGCTCCTTCCCGGTCGAGGTGCGCGCGACCGGAGTGGGGTTCGTCACGGGCGCCGGACGCTGGGGGAGCATTCTTTCGCCCATCGTGTCGGGTGACCTGCTCGGGGCCGGGCTGCATCATTCGCAGATCGCGACGCTGATGGCGCTGGGGTCGGTCATCGCGGCCGCGACCCTGGTCTTTGCGGGGCAAAGACGGGGCGCCACCGCGACGGCCTGACAGCTGTCATAGACGATGCGGCGGGGCTTGCTCCGCGCGAGACCCGTTAGGGGGCTGGCGAGGCAACTGATCCCGCCGATCGCAAGCGAATCTGATAGACGGCCTGGCAGGCTGTAATGATGAGCGTGCGCCCGTCAGTGCCGCCGAAGGCGAGATTGGATGCGCAGATGTAGCGCTTGGGCTCCTCGCTGGGCTGCGGCAGATTGAGAGTGCCGAGCAACTTTCCCGAGCCAGCAGTGATTCGCACGATACCGGGCGCGATGCCGCTCGCGGAATACACATTCCCCGCCAGGTCCACTTTGATTCCGTCGCCGATTCCGTCGCCTTCGGCAAACACTGCCTCCCCGGCAAGCGAGCCGTCAGGTGCGATCGTGTAGCGCTTCATGCGACGCAGCCCGGCGCTCAGATACAGATAGTGCTCATCCGGCGATAGTGCGATGCCGTCCGGGGGCCCACCGAGCTCGCGCTCATCGAGCACCTTGCGCAGTTGGTTGTCCTTCAGATACCAGACACCGGCGGAGTCGAGCTGTTTGAGTGGGCTGCGGGCGCCGTAGCGCAACCCGAAGTCCGGGTCAGTGAAGAACATGCCCCCGGCACGCGTCAGCACCAGATCGTTGGGCCCGTTGAAGCGCTTGCCCTCGAAGGTGCCTGCGACGACGGTGCGCCTGCCGTCCTTTTCGAGCCGCATGATGGCGCCGTCGTTGTCGGCGCACCAGAGCAGGCGGCCGAGCGAATCAATTGCGGTACACGAGGGTCCGATGAGCAGCACGGCCATGCGGCCACTGCGGGACTGAATGCCGGCTTCATCGATCTGTGTCCCGGTGTATCCGGCGCGCTCCAGAAAGATGGACACGGTTTTGTCAGGTGCGATGCGGTAGATGACGTTCGCGGTCAGATCGCTGACCAGGATGTATCCGCGCCCACCGTCGGGCACCCAGACTGGACCCTCGGTGATACCGAACCGGTCGCCCAGGAGCTCGAGCTTCGCGTCTGGCGCGATCACCGCGTCGAGTGCCGGATCGGCGCGAGTGATGGAGAAGGGCTGATCTCGCGGATGCGGATCTGCACGCGCGGCGGGCGTGGGTGCTGTGGCCGCATGCGCGGCCGCATCGGGTGCCGCCGCAACGCACGCGGGTGCGCCCGTCGCCGTGACCATGGCGACGGCCAGGGCGAGGACGAACAATCGCTTTACACGCCCGCTCATTTCTCAAGCGGCAACGCGTACGCCATCACGAACAACCCATGATCACGCGACAGCAGCGAATTTCCGCCCGAAGCGATGACCACGTATTGCCGTCCAGTGCGCGAGGATACGTACGTCATCGGATTGGCAAACGCCGGCGAAGGCAGCTGCGTACGCCACAGCTCGGCGCCACTGCGCACATCGATCGCGCGAAAGTACTCATCGAGTGTCGCCCCGATGAACGCAATTCCGCTTCCGAGAACGAGCGAGCCGCCGATGTTGGGTGCGCCCATGGGGAGACTCACCGGCAGCTGCCAGCCGAAGGGACCGGAGTTGTGCGAAGTCCCGAGTGGACGATCCCACAGCAGCCGATGAGTCTTGAGATCCACTGCACTGATCATCCCGTAGGGTGGCCGCTGGCACGGCATCCCGATGGGCGAGCGAAACACCGCCGTATAGACAGCAAAGTACGGCGAGCCTTCCTGGTGGAAGAACGGAAAAGGCAGCTTGGCCTTGGAATCATTGCCGAACTCGGACGCCGGCACGAAGCGATTGCGATTTGCCATGCGGAAGGAGTTGACGATCATGATCTCGCGCGTGGGGTCGACCGCCACGCTGCCCCAGTCGACGCCTCCCAGGAACCCCGTCGAATAGATCCAGCCATGCTCCGATGGCGGTGTCATCGGCCCATCGTAGCGTGCGCTGCGGAACTTGATCCGGCACCACAGCGCATCCCAAGGCGTCAGGCCCCACATGTCCTCTTCCTTGAGGTCCGGTCCGGTGAACGGCGGCATGTCTACGGAGAAGGGCTGCGTCGGAGCTGTCCGGTCGCCCCGCCCCGCGCCCTGCGGAACACGCCGCTCCTCGACCTTGGACACCGGATGGCCGTCACGCCGGTCCAGCACGAACACCTGGCCGGTCTTGGTCGCCTGAATCAATGCCGGGACGGTGGTGCCGTTGGCCTCGGGAATATCGGCCAGAACCGGCTGCGCACCTACGTCGTAGTCCCACAGATCGTGATGTACCGTCTGAAAAGACCAGCGCACCGTGCCAGTCGCGGCATCGAGCGCGACCACGGAGCTGGAATACTTTTCTGACTGGGCCGAGCGATGCGCGCCGTAGTAGTCCGGATTGCTGTTGCCGGTCGGTACATAGACGAGGCCGAGGCGCTCATCGGCACTCATCAGCGACCAGGCGTTGGGGGTATTGCGCGAGTAGTGCTCTCCGGGCGGCGGCTCCCCATGCCAGTCCGGGTGATCGAGATCCCAGGCCCACACGAGCTTGCCGGTGAGGGCATCGTACGCGCGCACGACTCCAGAGGGGTTTTCCACCTCGCCGTTGTCCGGCACACCGCTGCCGACCACGGCCAGGCCATGGATGATTGCCGGCGGTGAAGTCGGGGTGTACACACCCTGTTTCATCGGGCCGAGCCCATCGAGAAGATCCACGAGCCCTTCAGTCCCGAAGCTCCGGCAAGGGGCCCCCGTCTGCGCATCGATTGCGCGCAAGGTCGCATCCCCGCTAGCCATGAGCAACCGTTGCGGACAGTCAGGAGCACCACTCGGCGCCGTGTAGTAAGAGAGACCGCGGCAGATCGTCGACCCGGCCCAGAGGCGCGTGTGGGCCGCATACTTCCAGCGCACCGCGCCAGTGTCGGCATCGAGCGCAACCACATCGTTGAGCGGCAGGCAGACGTACACCAGATCGCCGATCTTCAACGGCGTCACTTCAAAGGTCGTAGGCTTGCCCTGCGGCCACTCGACTTTGTAGCTCCACGCAAGCTTCAGTCGCTGGACATTCGTGGGGGCAATGCTCGCGAGCGGCGAATAGTGAGAGGCAGCCGCATCACCCGCGTAGCTTGCCCAATCCGCGCCGGGTGAGGCACCCGCAGTGCCCACGCCCCCCGCGGCGCCCACGCCCACCGCAGCGCCCACGGCACCCGCAGCGCCCGCGGCACCCGCAGCGCCCGCAGCGCGCGCTCCTTCAGCGGCGTGCGACACCGTGCACGCGAGAACGCACGCAACCAACCACAGCAGGGCCCCTACTGCAGAACGCCCTCTCATGAGAGACGCCGTCGTACCCCGGGGAACACGAAGTAGAGCGCGAGTACGATCAGCAACCCCATTCGCGAAGCGAGCGCCCACCCGTCGAGGCCGATCTCCCAGAGCGACCACAGGAGGGTGTACGCGAGAACCAGCAGATAAATCCACATTCCGAGCTTGCGGGCACGCCACAGGAGCACGGCGGAGGCGATCAGGACGAGACCCGTGATGAGGTAGTAAAGCGAGCCACCGAGAGAGGCCAACTCAACGCCGCCCGCGACCAGCGGCA
>CAZLYG010000258.1:0-7514 GCA_964563075.1 uncultured Steroidobacteraceae bacterium
CACCGCCACGGGCGCCGTGCCGCCTCGACATGCGGAGCCCTCGCCCGCATCCGCGGAGGCACCACGTACGGACCGGCGCAGCGCATCGCGCCCCTGGTCAAAGCGCGGCCCGGCAGCAGGCGCGGCGCCGAAGGTAGCGCAGGCGGCTGCGCGGGCCAACGGTGCGCAGGCGGCCGACAAGGTCGACACGGAATGGCGGGAATTTTGAGCAGCTCGCGACTGAAGTCGAGCCTGCATACACACTCAATCGGAGAACGGCGATGGCCCGGATACTAGCGGTAGACGACTCGGCGGCGATGCGCCAGATGGTAGGCATCACGCTCACGGGTGCGGGTCACCAGGTGGAGCAAGCCATTGACGGGCGCGAGGCGTTGCAGATTGCGGAAAGAACGAAGTTCGACCTCGTGATCACCGACGTCAACATGCCCAACATGGACGGCATCACGCTGGTGCGCGAGCTGCGCGGCCTCGCGAACTACAAGTTCGTGCCCATGCTGGTGCTCACGACCGAGGCAACTGCCGAACGTAAGCAACAGGGGAAGGCCGCCGGCGCGACCGGATGGCTCGTCAAGCCGTTCAACCCCGAGCGGCTGCTGGCGACCATCGCCAAAGTGCTCGGCTGAGTCGACAGCGAATTTTTTGCAACATCAAGCTTGAGGACGATGATCATGAAGAAGCGATTCCTGGCGGCCCTGGCCGTCGCTTATGCCGTGAGCATGACGGCGTATGCCGACGAGTGCGTGCTTCCCCCGGCTCCCAGTAAGGTTCCGGATGCCTCCACCGCGAGCGAGCAGGAGATGGTCAGCGCGATGGAAACGCTGAAGCAGTACAACGGCGACGTCGACACTTACCTGAAGTGCCTGGACTTCGAGGCCAAGCAGAATCGCCTGAGCAAGACCGAAGAAGAGCGCAGGCACAACGACGCCGTTGACGCGATGACTCGCATCGCGGCCAAGTTCAACGAGCAGGTGCGCGCGTTCAAGGCGAAGAAGGGCTGACGCTCGCCTGGGCTGAAATGGCTCGCAGACCCCCGGCGCGCGGCACGTTCGCGTCGGGGACTCGCGGGGCATGCGCTCGACATGAAGCGAAATACGACCAAAAAGGCAGCGCCCCACGAGCAGCCGAAGGCGGGCTTTCGCCTGGAGCCGATCGCCCGGGCGGCTGAGCCGCGCGGTCAGATGGATCCGACCTCGGCCATCCAGGCCGCCGCCGCCCTGATCGCGCTGGCAATGCACGAATCGCAGATTCCCGTAGTGGAGCTGGGAGGGGCGCTCACGCGCCTCGCAAGCAGGCTCAACGGAGAGTCCGGCGAAGTGTGTTTCGACCGTGAGGCGTTTGCGCGGGAGATCGGGGTGTGCATAGAGGGGCTGCAGTTCCATGACCGGCTGATGCAGCAGCTCACCCAGGTGCGCAACCTCCTGGCGAGCCTGGCTGCCGAGACGCTCCCGGCCGCAGCGGACCAGAAGTCCTGGAACGTGCTGGTCGAGAACATCCGCTCGCGCTTCACCTCGGACTCGCATCGCATCCTGTTCAACCTGCTGTTACCGGTATCGGGCGTGCCCATGAGCGCCCCGTCGCTGCACGCCAACGAAGGCAGCATCGAGCTCTTCTAAGGAGGCGAAGCGCTTGTTACCCAACTTCCTCCGCGACACCGTGACGGTGAATCGGCTGCGGGAGTTCGCCTTCGGCCACGAGGACTTCGAGGCGCTGCGTACACTCGTAAAGCAGCTCACTGGAATCAACCTCTCGGACCAGAAGCGAGAGCTGGTGTACGGCCGGCTGGCTCGTCGGCTGCGCGCGCTCCAATTGAAGAGCTTCGCGGAGTACCGTGAGGTTCTGGCCAATGACGGTGGCAAGGAGATCGCCGAGCTGTGCAACGCGATCACTACCAACCTGACAGCCTTCTTCCGCGAGCCGCATCACTTCGACTACCTGCGCGAGCAGGTCCTGCTGCCCTGCGCCAACGACCCGGGGCGCGCGAAACGGCTGCGGATCTGGTCTGCCGGATGCTCCACGGGTGAGGAGCCCTACTCGATTGCGATGACGATACTCGAGACGATCCCGGATCTGCGCCGCTGGGACATCCGCATTCTCGCGACCGACCTGGATTCAGACGTCCTCGAGCGCGCCCGCCGGGGCAGCTACGCCGCCGACCGTGTCCGCGGACTCAATCCTGAACGCATCGCGCGCTTCTTCACGCAGCGCGAGGAGCGTAAGGAGCTGTACTACCACGTGAGCCCGGAGGTGGCGGCGCTGATCACCTTCAAGCAGCTGAATCTCATGCATCCCCTGCCGATGAAGGGGCCGCTCGACATGATCTTCTGCCGCAACGTGGTGATCTATTTTGACAAGGACACCCAGCGCAGCCTGTTCGCGCGCGTCGCGCAGCTGCAACGTCCGGGGGACCTGCTGTTCCTTGGCCATTCCGAGAGCCTGTTCAAGGTCTCCGAGGACTACGCATTGATCGGTCGAACCGTGCACCGACGCATATGAACACCATCGCAACACGCGCCCTGCGCGGAGAACCCCCGCCGAGCCTTCCAGGGTTCAGCCACATCCAGCGGTTCTGGGACCCGGAGAATGGCTGCTGGACGGTCAAGATCCTCCCCGGGGAGTACTACGTGACACGCGGTGAGGAAGCCGTTTCCACGGTGCTCGGCTCGTGCGTCTCCGCCTGCGTGCGCGACCCGCTGCGCAACGTCGGCGGCATGAACCATTTCATGCTCCCGGAGGATGCGACGGTCGGACCCAACAACTGGCTGGATCCCGCTATCGGGCTCTCCACGCGTTACGGGTCGTACGCAATGGAAAGCCTGATCAACGACCTGCTGAAGCTGGGTGCGGTGCGCGAGCGGCTGGAGATCAAGCTGTTCGGCGGTGGACGCATTCTCGCCGGCATGACCGACGTGGGCGACCGCAACATCAACTTCATCCGCAACTTCATCAAGATCGAAGGCCTGTCGATCGCCGCCGAGGACATGGGCGGAACGCAGCCGCGCAAGGTGATCTACTTTCCCAACAACGGCCGGGTCAAGATGCGCCGCCTGCGACAGGTCGAGAATCGGGTCATCAGCCACCACGAAAAGCTGTACCTCGAGAGCATCGGCAACAAGGCCGCCGGCGGCGGCGACGTCGAGCTGTTCGATTGAAGGCGGGCACAGACCTCATGACCACGCAAGCCATTTCCGAATCGCGCCCCAATGCCAAGCGGCCGATTCGCGTGCTGATCGTCGACGACTCCGCACTCGTTCGCAGCCTCCTGTCGGACATCCTCTCGGCAGATCGTTCCATCGAGGTCGTCGGCGTGGCCGGCGATGCGCATGTCGCGCGCGAGAAGATCAAGTCGCTGAACCCTGACGTCCTGACGCTGGATGTCGAGATGCCGAAGATGGACGGCATCACCTTCCTGCGTAACCTGATGCGGTTGCGGCCCATGCCGGTCGTCATGGTCTCCTCGTTGACCGAGCGCGGCGCGGACGTAACGCTGGACGCGCTGGCCATCGGTGCAGTCGACTATCTGTCGAAGCCCAAGATCGACCTCGCCGCAACGCTCAAGGACTATGGCGAAGAGCTCATCGAGAAGATCAAGACGGCAGCCAAGGCGAGCGTGCGAGCTCTGGACCCGCGCCGGGCCGCGACCCTCGCGGCCCGTCCATCACACAATGCCGATGCCGTACTGCCCAAAGCTCGCGCGCCCAGGCAACTGCGCACTACCGACCGCATCATTGCCATCGGTGCCTCGACGGGCGGAACGGAGGCCATCAAGGAAGTTCTGATGCGCCTGCCCCCGGATGCCCCGGGCGTCGTCATCGCGCAGCACATTCCCAAGGCCTTCAGCACCCCCTTTGCCCGGCGGATGAACGATTGCAGCCAGGTCACGGTGTATGAGGCGGAAGATGGGCAGCACGTCCTGGCTGGACACGTCTATATCGCCCCCGGTGATCGGCACCTCATGGTCGTCCGCGACGGCGCCCGGTACGTGTGCAAACTGGACGACGGGGTGCCCGTGAACCGCCACAAGCCCTCGGTAGACGTACTGTTCCGCTCAGTCGCCCAGAACGCCGGTGGCAATGCCATCGGGGTCATCCTCACGGGAATGGGGAAGGATGGGGCACGAGGCCTCAAGGAGATGCTGGACGCCGGGAGCCGCACGATTGCGCAGGACGAGGCCACCAGCGTCGTGTGGGGTATGCCAGGGGAAGCCGTCTCCCTGGGTGCCGCGCAGAATGTACTTCCGCTGGAGAGCGTCGCAGCCAAGATTCTGTCTCTAGCGGATGCGATGGACATCACGCGCAACGCCCGAGAGGCGTGAAACACTATGGCGATGACGCTGAGGAACCCGCCATGAGCACCGCCGCCGCACCCAGCCCGCAGTCGGGCAATGCCCTCGCTTTTGCATTCGTCCAGCAATTGGCTGCGGAGCTGTCCAAGGGCAAGGTCGACCTGCCCAGCTTCCCGGACATCGCCCTGCGGATTCGCCAGGTTCTGGCCGATGAGAACGTTTCCCAGGACAAGGTGGTCCGCGTGGTCGGATCCGAGCCCGCCCTGGCGGCGCGGCTCATGCAGATTGCCAACTCCGCCGCTCTCAACTTCACCGGCAAGGCGATCACCGAGCTGCGCACCGCCATCGCCCGCATGGGATTCAACATGGTCCGCAGCGCCGCGATTGCCTTCGCGATGTCGCAGCTGAAGAAGGTCGACTCCCTGAAGGGGCTGGAGAAGCCGCTGGATGACCTCTGGAAACGCAGCGCCGCGGTGGCCGCAATGTCACACGCGGTCGCGAAGACGTTCAGCCGTGTCAATCCGGATACGGCGATGCTGACAGGCCTCGTGCATGGCATCGGCGAGCTCTACATTCTCACCCGCTCCAACCAGCATCCGGGGCTGTTCGCCGATCACGCGGCCTACAATTCGATCGTGCGCGACTGGCACAGCTCCGTTGCCAAGGCGCTCCTGGAGAACTGGGACATGGCCGAAGAGATCGTGAACGCAGTCAGCGAATACGAGGATTTCGAGCGCCAGAACGAGGGTCAAGTCGACCTGACCGACGTGCTCACCGTGGGTTATCTGCTCGCCTCGTTCAAGGAGCATCCCGAAACGATCGAGCTGAACATGCACGACGTGGCCGCCTGCAAGCGCATGGGCATCGATCGCGCCAGCTATGAGAAGCTGATCGATGAGTCCGAGCACGAAATCGACACCCTGCGGCAGGCCCTGGGAGTGTGACCGGGAGACATCCGCTGCTATGAGCGCTGCCCAGCCCAAAGCGGGCCAGCCGGCGATCGGCCAGGCGGCCCCCAGCCACAATCCGCGTTCGGGCGAAGATATCGCCTTCCACTTCGTGCAAGCCCTCGCCAAGGAGCTGTCCGGCGGCAAGGTGGAGCTGCCTGGCTTTCCGCATGTTGTCCTGCGCGTGCAGCGCGTCCTGTCGGACGTCAAGGCTGACGCCTCCCGCGTTGTCCAGGTGATTGGTGGCGAGCCGGTACTGGCCGCTCACCTGATGCGCATGGCCAATTCGGCTGCGCTCAACCCGTCAAAGATCCCCGTGGCCGACCTGAAGACAGCCGTCACCCGCGTCGGACTCGACACGGTCCGCACCGCAACGATCGCCTGCGCCGTGCAGCAGCTGCGTGCGGCACCGCAACTGCGGGGACTGGAGCGGCAGCTCGATACCCTGTGGAAGCGCAGCATCCTGGTCGCGAGCCTCTGCCACGTCATCGCTGCTCGGCTCACGCGCGTCAACCCTGACACTGCCCTCCTCGCTGGCATGCTCCAGGGAATCGGCAAGCTGTACATCCTCACTCGTGCCAGCGGCCACCGCGAGCTGTTCGCGGACGAGGCCAGCTACCAGGCTATCGAGCAGGACTGGCACCTGAGCATCGCCGCTGCGCTGCTCGAGAATTGGGGATTTGCCGACGAGATCGTCCAGGCGGTGCATGAGTCGGAAACCGCTGAGCGCGATGCGCGCGGCGGTGTAGGCCTCACTGACGTGCTCGCTGTCGGAGTGCTCCTCGCGGAGCATCACGCGCAGCCGCATGTCATCAAGGCTCAGGTCAACTCGGCGAAGCTGCTGCAGCGGCTGCAGCTGGACGAGGCGGCGTGCGCATCATTCATCGTTGACTCGACGCAGGCTGTCAACGCGCTGCGGGAAGCGTTGGGCGGCGCATAACTCGCGCCGAACGGGCTCGCGGCGCGGCAAATCACAGCTAGTTCAGGCGGCGCCCAGCACCCGCCCAGGCCGCACCGGAGCCACCCCCCTGGGCCCATACGTCACCGCCGCGTCGCCACGTCCTGTCAATGCAGCAAGCCGGTCAGAAACGTTGCGCAGCCGCGCGTTGACGAGAGCCCCATTGCGATCGCTGAGGTCGCGACACCGCACGGCCCGTTCGGCACAGTCGCGCAAGCGCGAGACGAGCGATCCTTCGGGATCGCACCACATAACGAGTGCTTCGAGGCCGGCGCGATCGGCCGAATGACCATGCAGGCGGCACAGTGAGCGCCGCTGCTCCTCGATCCGGGCCAATTCTCCGATTTTCGCTTGCCGCTGGTGCGCGGTGGCGTCGAGTGCCGCAACGTCGCCCGCCTGAAGGACTTCGTGCTCGCGGTGCAGGAGCGCTTCCAGCTGGCCCAACGCTGTGGACTCATCACCCAGCAGTGAGCCCAGACAGTCGCGGCAGACCTCGGGGTCCACTCAGCCGTCCGTTGCGTCGGGCTCCGCCTGGTCGGGCAGCTGTCCGAGAGCCTGTTCGAGCTGGATGAGCCGGTCGGCGATCTGCTGCGGGTGCACGGTGTAGGTGCCCTGCTCGATGGAATTCGTGATCTGGGCGACGCGGGTCTCGTTTACCGCGGGGAGGTCGCGCAAGGTCTGCTCGAGCGTGGCGAGCTGGCGCGCGGCACCTGTGATCTGCACGTCCTGAGTCGCGCCGCCGCTGGAAGCGGACGACGATCCCGATGCCCCGCTGCTGTCCGCTCCCTGCGGACGCTGGGGGGCGCCAACTCCGGCGGAACGGCCTGCCCCGACCGACGGGGTCTGAGAGCCGCTGAATCCGCTGATTTTGCTGGGCACGCTCGTTCTCCTCAGTTCCTTCGGGCCTTGTAGCGGCCGGCTGAGGAGAAACTTTAGGTCAGCGTGTGACCGGCGTCACACCTTGGTGGCCACCAGGCGGCTGCCTGTCTGCGGTGCATCGCTGCCGTGGCGCCCGTAGGTAACGCTATCCCGACGGCCTCCCATGAGTACTGCCAGGCGGCCCTGTACGTGCTTCAGTCGGGCGTTCACCAACATCCCGTTGCGGTCATTGAGCTTGCGGCAGTTCGCCGCGGCGGCCGAGCATTGCGCCCAACCCGGGGCTAGCGTGCCTTTGGGATCACACCAGCGCATCAGGTCGTGCAGGCCCTGCAGGTTCTCCGGACGATTGGCATTACGGCACAGGGCACGTCGCTCCTCATCGCAGCGATAGATGGCGCTCACGCACCTCTGCCGCTCCTGTGCAGTCTTCTCGAGTGCCGCGGCGTCT
>CAZLYG010000259.1:0-7499 GCA_964563075.1 uncultured Steroidobacteraceae bacterium
CCTGGTTCTCGAGCTCAACGGGGTGCGCGGCCAGGAGGCTCGCCATCGCAGCAAGGCCATGCTTCAGCAGGTGGGGCTCGCGGACCGCATTCGCAGCTCCATCGATAATCTCTCCGGCGGTGAGCAGCAGCGCGTTGCCATCGCCCGTGCGCTGGTACACGAGCCCGCGCTGCTCCTGGCGGATGAGCCGACCGGCAATCTGGACGAACAGACCGCCCGTCAGGTCATGCCCTTGCTGCTGTCTCTCGCACGTTCCAGGGGAGCTGCCTTGTTACTGGTGACTCACGACACGGTGTTGGCGCGTACTGCCGACCGGATCCTGGAGTTGCGCGAGGGGCGATTGCAACCGCCCGGGGACTAGATGCAGACCTTGTGGGCATCCAGCGTGCGACATCTGCTGCGCCACCCTGCGCAGCTCGCTCTGGCGCTCGTCGGCCTGTCCGTGGGGGTGGCCACAATCGTGGCGGTCGACATCGCTACAGCCAGCTCCCGGCACGCGTTTGAGCTCTCGATGGATGCCGTCAATGGCGCCGCAACGCACCAGATCATCGGTGGGCCGGACGGCATCGACGAGCAACTGTATGTGCAGCTGCAGACTTTGAGCGTTCCGGGAGTGGCCGACCCGCCCGCCTTTGCGCCCGTCGTGGAGGGCTATGTCACGGTCGATAACCGTGCGCTACAACTCGTCGGGTTGGACCCTCTGGCGACTGCAAGTCTCAACGCTCGCCGCGAGACGATGCAGGATGCTGCTGGGGACGCCCAGACGCCGGCCCAATCGCTAAAGGTCCCGGACGCAGACCTGCGTCAATGGTTCACGCGCCCGGGCGCCGTCGTGATGGCAGCGCGGACGGCAGCTGACCTCGGTCTCGCACAGGGACAGTCGTTCGAAGTCGAGATAGGGGGCAAGACGCTGACCTCCGTACTCATTGCCGCCCTCCAGGACGAGGGGAGTGGCTATGACGCGCTGCTGCTGACCGACATTGCGCAAGCGCAGGACTGGATGGGCATGTCGGGACGCCTGTCGCGGATCGACGTTCGGGTTGCGGAAGGGCCGGACGCTGCCCGTATCCTCGCCGTCATCCGCACGAAACTCCCGCCGGGTGCCGAGTTGCAGGAGACGCAGAGCCGCGCACGGGAAAACCTCGACATGACGGCAGCGTTCACCACCAACCTGAAGGCCATGAGCCTGCTGGCACTCCTGGTCAGCACACTGCTCATCTACGGCGCCATCAGCTTTGCCGTGGTGCAACGCAGGCGGAGCATAGGCATTCTGCGGGCGCTCGGCGCCACGCCCATCCAAGTGCTCGCCATCGTGCTCAGCGAGGCTTTCGTGCTGGGAGTGGTGGGCGCCGCGTGCGGCGTGCTGCTCGGTCTGGCGATTGGCCGGGAGCTGGTCCATCTGGTGTCGCGCACTATCAACGATCTTTATTTCGTCGTTGCCGTCAACTCGACGACCTTGCCGACGGCCACGCTCGTGAAGGCCGTGCTTGCGGGAATCGGCACGGCGATCGTTGCGGCTCTGCTGCCTGCCTTTGAGGCGGTGAGCAGCACGCCGCAGCTGGGCATGCGGCGCTCGGTGTTGGAGAGGCGGGCCGTCGATCTCGCGCGCAGGCTGGTCATGGTGAGCGCGTCGCTCGCTGTGGCAGCGGGAATTGTTGTGCTCTCATCCACCCGGAGCCTGTTCGCCGGCTTCGTCGCGCTGTTCATGCTTCTTCTCAGCGTGGCCGCACTGACGCCCGCCGTGTTGCGTTCGCTGGCTCGCATGGGCGCGTTTGCTCTGGGCCGCGGAAGCCCCATTGCGCGACTGGCATTCGGCGATGTTGCGGCGTCGCTGAGCCGTACCGGCGTGGCCGTCGCGGCTCTCGGGATGGCGATTGCCGCCATGATCGGCGTTTCCATCATGGTCGAGAGCTTTCGTGAGTCGCTTCACGACTGGCTGCAGCGAACGATGCGTGCGGATGTCTATCTGACCGCTCCGGGGGCGGGGGGCGGCCGTCCCGAGCGCAGGCTCGAGCCCGATCTGCTCGCTCCACTTCTGGCCGTGAAAGGCGTCGCGCAATACAGCATGAGCCGCCGGGTCGTCCTCGAGACCTCCAAGGGCCCGATCCCGGTGGAGGCGGCGCAGCTCGCGCAGCCCAGCTACGCAACATACATCCTCACTGAGGGAGACGCCGCGAGCACGTGGTCTTCGTTCAAGCGCGGTGGAATCGTCATCTCCGAACCGTTGGCCTGGCGCCTGCAGCTGAAGATCGGTGACCGTTTGACGGTGTCGACGTCTTTGGGACCGCGTTCGTTCCCCGTGGCCGGCGTGTACCGCGAGTACGGGAACGATCGGGGCGACATGCTGATGGATCTGGCCACCTACCGGCAGTTGTGGCACGACGATGCCATCACCTCGGTGGGGTTCTATCTGCATCCGGGTGTGTCGAGTGACGCGGTAATCGGCGAGCTGGAAGCGGTTGCGCGCGGTCGGCAGGCACTGCTCATACGCTCGAACGCCGATATTCGGGCGCTGTCGATGCGCATCTTCGATCGCACGTTCGTCATCACCCGAGTGCTGAACTGGCTGGCGGCGGGAGTCGCCGCCGTCGGCCTGATCAGCTCGCTCCTCGCGTGGGAGCTGGAGCGCTCCCGTGAGATCGCCATCGTGCGCTCGCTTGGCCTCACGGCGGGAGGCACGGCGATGCTCATCGAGACGCAGACGGTATTCATGGGCCTCGCCGCAATGATTGCAGCCGTTCCGGCCGGACTGCTGACCGCCCTCGTGTTGACCGATGTGATCAATCGCCGCGCATTCGGTTGGCGCATCGATCTCCATCTGAACGGCGCTCAATTCACGAATGCTCTCGTGCTGTCACTGACCGCTGCGCTGATAGCAGGTTTGTATCCCGCCTGGCGTGCGGCCCGAGCGCCGATTGCGGTCGAGATCCGGGAGGAGTGAGCGTGACACGCGGGCTGTTCGGGGCGGGTCTCCTCGCGGCTGTGTTGGTCGTGATGGCCGCGCACGGCGCAGTTCCCGATCAGGCGCTCGATGCCTTGCGCGCCGGGGCGCCGGGCCAGGAGGGATTTTCGATCGCCGCGGCGCCGCATTCTTTTGAGTTCCCGCGTGATGAGGGTCCGCATCCGGACTTCCGGCAGGAGTGGTGGTATCTCACCGGCAACCTGACTTCGACGGAGGGCGAGCGCTTCGGCTTCGAGCTGACGATCTTTCGCGTTGCACTGGCACCTCCCGAGCCGCACCCCGCGACGGCCCCTGACCCGTCACACTGGCGCACGCGGCAGGTTTACGTGGGGCACTTCGCGGTGACGGATGTGGCGCGCCACACTTTTCGGTTTGCACAGAGGTATGAGCGGGACGCTCTGGGGCTCTCCGGCGCAGTCGCAGATCCTTTTCGGGTGTGGATCGATGACTGGCAGATCGGCGGCAGTCCCCGATGGACCGTGCATGCGCAGCAGAAGGACTACGAGCTGCAACTCGAAGTAGAGTCGCTCGCGGCGCCGATTCTCAACGGCGATCAC
This sequence comes from uncultured Steroidobacteraceae bacterium, assembly GCA_964563075.1. Classification (GTDB taxonomy): domain Bacteria; phylum Pseudomonadota; class Gammaproteobacteria; order Steroidobacterales; family Steroidobacteraceae; genus 13-2-20CM-66-19. The sequence goes on from CAZLYG010000259.1 coordinate 3,520, forward strand.
GGACTCAGCGTCAAGGCGAGCGATCCGGGTGCCGCGAGCTATTACTACTCCATTCCGCGCGTGAACGTCCGTGGCCGGCTGGTGCGTGACAGGGTCCCCATCGACGTAACGGGGGTCGCGTGGCTGGATCGAGAGTGGGGCAGCGGCTCACTCGGAGCGAATGAGGCAGGGTGGGACTGGTTCGCGTTGCAACTCGATGATGGCAGCGCGCTGATGTACTACGCGCTCCGCGACAAGGATGGGGGTCGCGATTCGCATAGTGCCGGTACGTGGGTCAATCCCAACGGTCAGACACGTGCGCTGTCGGACAAGGACGTTGAGATTACCGTGGGCGATCACTGGGACAGCCCACGCGGCGGCCGCTATCCGTCGCGTTGGCATGTCAGCGTTCCGTCGCTTGCACTGGAAGCGGACGTGCGACCCGTGCTGGCCAACCAGGAGCTGGGGACGAGTCCCCGCTACTGGGAAGGGGCCGTGGATGTGACGGGCGGGCGCGCGGGAGCGAAGGTGAGGGGGCAGGGATATGTGGAACTGGTCGGGTACGCTCCGTGACGCAAACTTGCCGGCGATCCTCTGACGCTGAGCGCGAAACCATCTAAGGCATGCGGCGAAAGAAATGATCCTGCCCCGTGGGCCGCTCGGAACTGGCGCGAAAGGGGGCGGGATAAAGGCAGGCGCGGACGGTTATTTGCTGCACAGCAAATAACGTGTCTATTGCGAATATTCATTTTGGTATATTTGCTGCACAGCGAATATAGCGATATCTACGTGGGCCAAACGGCACAGAACGAGCGGCTCGTCACCCGCCTTCTCGAAACCCTCGGCGCAGTCCCGGGGGCACGCACTGACGTTATCCAATCCTCTTCAGGTCCGGATTTCACGATCAATCTGACAGTAGGTAGCCGCACCGTGCGGATCCTCGGTGAGGTGAAGCAAGCTCTTTATCCTCGAGATGCTCGCGAGGCAGTGTGGCAGTTCCGTGGTGCCGGATACGCCCTGAATGAGGAGCCGGCACACTACGAAAAAGATGACGTCCACCTCATCCCAATGCTCGTCGCCGAATCGATCTCGACGGGCGCACGCGATTTTCTGAAAGAACAACGGGTCGGATACTTCGACGACAGCGGTAGCCTGTACCTGCCGGCGCCAGGGGCTTTCCTCTACATCGACCGACCTCCCACCAAGGCGCAGTCGCGGTCCATGCGCGCTCCCTATTTACGGGTGCCCGCGCCCAGATCATTTACGCGCTGCTCCATAATCACCAGAACTGGGCTAGCAACAAGTATCTGGCTAGCCAGGCGCAGGTGTCCGCCGCAACGGCCTCGCAGGTTCTGGTCGAGCTCGAGCGCCTGGACTGGTTGACGTCGCACGGACGGGGGCCACATAAGGAGCGCCGCCTCAAGCAGCCCGGTTCGGTGCTGGATGCCTGGGTCAAACAGCTTCCAGCTCTGCCGCAACCTCAGTCTCACCGCTACTTCGTACCTTCGCAGACGATCGAGGGTCTGATGCAGAGGCTGGACGAGGTGTTAGGCCACAGCGCTGTTCCGTACGCGATCAGTTACGAAGCCGCGGCGCAGAAATATGCGCCTTTCGCATCGAGCATCTCCCAAGTGCGCTGTCGCATGCGCCCTGCCCCGGGGACTAGCGCAGCGCTGGCCGCTCTCAGTGCAAGACCTGTGATGGAAGGCTCCAACCTGATCGTCATCGATGCACAAACATTCGGTGAATTCCTCTTCCGGGAACGCCAGGGGAGCGTGTGGCTCGCGAGCCCGATCCAGGTCTATCTGGACCTCATGCGGGCAGAAGGGCGGGCAAAAGAAATGGCCGATCATCTGCGCAGGGAAAGGATAGGGTTCTAATGTCCAAGCCAGCGACCATGGATGGGTACAGCGATGCGTACACGCTGGACTGCGAACGCGTGCTGGTAACATTGCTCAGGGGATTGGGACCTTGGAAGGATTCGATCTGCCTGATCGGTGGACTGACACCCCGATATCTTGTCCGCACCCGGCCGCCGGCGGTACCGGCCCACGCGGGTTCGCAGGATGTCGATATCGTCATCGATCTGCCATTCGTGCATACACGGTTTGGTCCGAGAGTCCGCCAACGGAGCTCGTGCCCACCAAACGAGCGCAGCAGGAGGTTCCGCGGGGAATGGTGATCGGGGCGGACAGCGATTACGGGTATGCCCGATACGCGCGCTCGCCAGTAACGCTGAATTGCTTACGCCATGTCGGCCAGAACGGCCGGCACGTGCCGGCGTAGCAGCGCGTTCTTGAGCTCCCACTGCTCCTTCGCGTCGGGCGGCGGTGCGCCGGGACTGGGCTCCAGGAACCGCGCCTCGCCCCCTGAAAGAGTCGCGACGGGCAGGCCATCGCGATAGAGCACGCGGTTGCCGCTCAAGGCCGGAAGGCGTGGGCCGGGTGTCAGGATGCCGACCAGGTTGAGAGGGTCCGCGCCCGACAGAGACACGCAGTGTTGCGAGTGAGGTTTGCGTCGCGCCTCGCGCAGCAGGCCGATCGCCTCAGGCAAAGCGTACTGCTCGCCCGTAAACCCCGCGACGAACCGACCGCCGCGGATCTCGCCGCGCGCTTCGAGCCGTCGATAACACATGAGAAGGTCGCGCCAGGGGGGCAGCCAATCGGCCTCGCGCGCCAGCAAGCGCCAGAACACGACGCCCCAGCGTTTGAGCAGGCCTTTGGCGATGTGCTCGATGGTTTCGTCGTCCTGGCGCCGGGTCTGTGCTGTGGTAGCGGTCCGGGCGGCGAGGGAAGCGACCGGCCGCGCGGTGCCGGCGGATGCGCCACCGCCGGCCGATACGCCAACGCCGGCGGGTGCAGCAGCGCCGGCCGCGCGCCGGTGAACGAGTGCCCAGCGACCCGCGGTATCCATCCCAAACAGCGCCACGCGTCGCCGTCGCTTGCCACCCGAAGTCGGTCTGCGGCGGTCCGAAGGGACCAGCAATGCCCGCAGGCCCCCGAAGCTATCGGAGTTCACGATCCCCAGCGCGACCAGCTCTGCCAGCGCTTCTTCGGCCTGACTGGGCAGAAGTCCGGCTCCTTCGGCCAGCTCATCGAAGAAGGAGGCGCCGTGTGTCCGGATGTAGTCGGCCACGCTCTGCGCTTTCGAGGAGAGATGCGGTCCGTCGCCGGCTTCGGTCAGCGATGACCAGGCGCGCAGGTTGCGCCGGGCGACCAGCGTGATCGGCGTTGCTCGCACGGGCGCGACGCTGCGCGTGGGATCGCTCTTGCGCGGCGCCATCCGGGTCCACACGAAACGTCCTGACAGGCACTGCTCATCGAGCCAGCCCGGCTCGTACTCACTGATGCGGCCGGGCAGGATCTCCGTTTCCCACGCGCTCGCTGGAGCCTCGAAGCCCTCGAGCTGCCCGAGGATCGCACCGACGGCGTCGGGGCCCTCCATGCGTCCTTCCGGGGTTACCCGCTGCCACTCGAGCAGGAACCGGAGGAAGTCGCGGGCGGCGATCGGCTCTATCTCCGCCCGCAGGCGCTTGACCGTGTAGCGATGGATGCGGGCGAGGAGGCGCCGCTCGCACCATTCGGGCTCCGCCTCGGCCGGAGTTGTGAACTGCCCCTGCATGGCGAAGCCCTCCGCCTGCAGCGCCGCGAGAGCCACGTCGATCGGCTGTCTGGGGAGCGGGAGAGCTTGCGCGAGGGCAGAGGCCGTGACGGGTCCGAGCCCCTCGAGCCGCCCGCGCACGATCTCAATGACGGCTGTTTCCGGAGTGACCTGTGTTGGGGCCGGATGCGAGGGGGGCCGGGCAGGTTCCGCGGCCTGCGCCCTCGAGTGGGGAAACAATGCCATGAAGAGCGGCAGGCGCTCGGCCGCGATCCAGATCGGGGTTGCGGCGCCGCTATCGAGGGCCAGCACGCGTTTCTGGACACTCAACTCGCCCAGCAGCTCCGCCCAGCCGGGCTGCCGATCGACCTCCGCCTGCGTCAGGAACGTGAGCCACAGCA
>CAZLYG010000260.1:0-7441 GCA_964563075.1 uncultured Steroidobacteraceae bacterium
GCGCGCTGAGTGACCGGATGGCCGCTCGCGGCCATCCGGATGCGCACCTCAAGGTGGCCGCTTTCGGCTTCGTCGGCTGCGGCCTGTTCGGCGCCCTCGCACCGCTGATGCCCAACGCGCCCGCCGCCCTGGTGCTGCTGGCACCCGCCATCTTCCTGAGCATGATGCCCTACTCCTGTGCCGGCACGGCCATCCAACTCATCGTTCCCAACCGCGCCCGGGCCCAGGTCACCGCGGTGTACATCACTTTCACCACGCTGGTGGGACTCTTCTTCAGCTCCGTCGTCGTTGGCCTGATCACGGATCGGCTGTTCAAAAGTGCCGGCGACATCCGTTACTCACTGGCGATCACCGTGGGAGTGGCAGCCCCGGTGATGCTATTGCTGCTGCTAGCCGCCTGTCGTCCGTATCGCCGGCTGCGTCAGTCCGAGCCGCAGGACGCGAGCCTGCGCGCTCAGAACCGCTCCGTGATCGGTGTCCTGACGAAGCCCGGCGGATAGTCCTCGACCTCGTTGCCGACGATCGTGTACTCCTTCCTGCGACCGCTGAACCGCCCCTCCAGCTCCATGTAGGACTGGGGGTCGAACAGCGGCGTGGCACTCATGCCGCGGACACCCGTCGCATCCACTTTGTCGCAGGTGTAGAGGCAACCCTGCTGCGCGAAGTTCTTCTTGCCGTGCTCGAGCATGCCGTCCATCGCCGCCTTGAGCAGATAGTGCATGGTCAGGAAGTTGTAGCCGAGCGGGTAGATCTCCTCCACCGTCACCTCCGCAACACCATCACGGCCGGCGACGTCAGGATACATCTTCCACCCGGGAACCTTGCGCGCCACGTAGCGCGCGTCGTCCAGGTTGCTAAGCTTCACCACCGTGGTCATTTGCGCGCCCAGCTCGACAGCCATACGGCATCGCTCGATGCCTTCATCGAGCTCCGTCCTGGGGTCCGCATTCGTTCGGGCGATCAGCAGGCAGTCCGTGCCCTCGAGCGCGGCGAGCGCCGCCTTCACTTTCTCGTAGTAGCGCTCACGGGGCAGCAACCGGGTCGACTCTTCCATGTCCCCGGAGTCTTCCAGCTGCAAGGCGGTCGCTCCCGCCCGCGCCATGCGCTTGCAGGCCCTGTAGACCGCCAGCGGTCCGCCGTACCCATTCTCGATGTCCGCGGCCAGCGGCAGCGGCGAGGTCTGGCTGATCCGGCTGGTGATCCACTCGATGTCGGTGAGATTGGTGAAGCCGTAATCGAGGACGCCGTTCATGGCGATCGAGACCTCCCCGCCGCTGAGCATCATCGCAGGGAAGCCGACCATCTCCACCGCGCGTGCCGAGGCGCAGTCGTAGACGCAAGGAGCCACCACACAGGTCTTGGACTGCTGCAGCAGCTGTCGCAGGGATTTCTTTGCCATCGACCTACACCTCGATTCGCCAGAGAGCTGATCTATACCACGGCCGCCGTCAACGGCGCGCCGCTCATGAATGCATCGAGATTCTCCAGGATCAGCTGGGCCATTCGCTCCCGCGTCTCCACCGTCGCACTCGCGATGTGTGGAGTCAGTACGACCCGCTGGCTCTCGCGCAGCGACTGCGGCACATGGGGCTCGTTCTCAAACACATCGAGCGCGGCGCCTTGTAGCTTCCCCCCGGCCAGTGCGGCGATGAGCGCCGCCTCATCCACGATCGAGCCACGAGCGACATTCACCAGGATGCCCTGGGGCCCCAACGCATCGATTACCGGCGCACTCACGATGTGGTGGGTCGCCGCGTTCGCGGGACAGGAAATCACCAGGACATCCGAGGCGCGCGCGAGATCCAGCACGTGCGGATGAAAGATATGAGGCACCGGCTTCCGGCCGGGTCCGCTATAGGCGATCGGACCGAACGCCGCCAGGCGTCGGGCGATGGCCGAGCCGATTTCCCCCAGACCCAGGATCCCGAAGCGGCGGCCGGTGACTTTGCGTGCCAAGGGCCATTTGCCCTGCTCCCACAAACCCTGGCGCACGAAGGCATCCGCCGCGGGTATGCCCCGCAGCAGCCCGATGATGAGGCCGACCGCCAGGTCCGCCACGTCATCCGCAAGTACGCCAGGGGTTCTCACTACGCGCACGCCGCGCGCTGCGGCCACGGAAAGATCGACCTTGTCGAGGCCGACGCCGTTGATCGCAACGATGCCCAGGGACGGCAAAGCAGACATGAGCTCGTTGGAGCAGCCGACGTCGCCCGCTGTTATCAGGGCACGCACGGCTGCCGCGCGACTGCCGAGCAGACGCAGCTGCTCGGTCGGCTCGAGCTCGAACCAGCGGATCACTTCGAACCGCTGAGCGAGGCCGCCTTCCAGGGGGGCGGAGAACGGACACAACTGCAGCGCGATCGGGCGAGTCACTGATGCGGAGATAAGGATCAGGCGTGGGTCGGAATCGAACCGGCATAGACGGCTTTGCAGGCCGCTGCATGACCATTCTGCCACCACGCCATCAATATCAGGAACCCGCAGGTGTGGCCCCCCGGAGGGCGGCGGATTCCTGGAGCGGACGCTCCATCAGATTGATAGTACAGAAAAATCACCCGAGCGCCTAGCATCCGTCCGCAGCGCGAGAACGACTTCAAATCTCTTGCGGCTGCTGATTGACTCAACCTTGCGGACGCGCCAGATTGCGCCTCACCTTCCAACAGTGCCCCGCCCTCATCAAGCGTTGAAATGACCGTGAGCTTGATCTGAGTCGCCATGCCGTGCGCGGCGGCGGTCATTCCCCCGCCAGCTCCATCCACCGCAGGCTGCGAGCAATTGTTTATCCAGTAATTACAAAATCTTATTGTATCTTTATGATGCTGAATCTAGCGTCATGTAAAATACGTGCTGGGCCTGCAACAGGCCGGCGCTTGGCAAGACGGAACGGGTGAAGAAATCTTTACATTTGAGGTCTTGTGTCAAGCGCATGTTTGGATTCCAGGTGCCAGTACGTTGTTACCTTGCCGCACGCTGATGGGCGAACTCCGGCGAGCCACCGAAGTCGATGTCACGTGTGTTTTGGTCGGTGATCGGCACGTTACCGCGCGGGCAATCGGATTAGGGTATCGTTCGCCACTCGCCAAGGCGGGGCCCTCCTGGAGTGAGCGAAGGCGCGAGTGGCTCGCGCAATTTGCGGCGCCGCGCGCCTCGAATCAGGGGCTGCGGAAGCGGGGTCGGGTGAGTGCATCTTCAATCGGGTGTCGGGCTGAGTCGGTGAAAACGTGGTGAACGAACAAGAACACGAGCTGTCCCCCGCGGGCCGGCTGTGGGCTTTCCTGCGGCGGCGCAAGGTCGCTGTCATCGTGCTGGCGCTGGTGCTGGGACTGGCATTTCTCGTCGTGAAGCACATCGTTCAACCTCCGGAGCAGCGCTTCGAGGCACGCAACCGCTTCAACCGCGGTGGCGGGGGTTTCGGCGGCGGGCGGCGCAACGGCAACAACAATCAGGACCAGGCCGTCGCGGTGGCGACCGCGACGGTGAGCATGGGCGATATCCAGATTCGCATCCCGGCGCTCGGCACGATCACGCCGCTGGCCACCGTGACGGTACGCACCCAGATCAGCGGTCAGCTGCAGAGGATCGCGTTCAAGGAGGGCCAGCTCGTCAAGCAGGGCGAGTTCCTCGCGCAGATCGATCCACGGCCCTACGAGGCAACACTGGCGCAGGCACAGGGCATGTTGCGCAGGGATCAATCGCTGCTGGCGGATGCCAAGCTGGACCTGAAGCGCTTCGAGGAGCTCATCAAGGAGGACTCCGTCGCGCAGCAACAGCTGGATACGCAGCGGGCGCTCGTCGAGCAGTACGAGGGAACCGTCGAGGCCGATCAGGCGCAGATCAAGACCGCGCAGATCAATCTTGCCTACTGCCACATCACCTCTCCGGTCACGGGGCGCATCGGACTGCGCCAGGTGGATGAGGGCAACTACGTAACACCGGGCGATACCAACGGCATCGCCGTGGTGACGCAGCTGCAGCCCATCACCGCGATCTTCGCGATTCCGGAGGACAACGTGGGGCCGATCATGCAGCGCCTGCGCAGCGGCGCGCAGCTGCAGGTGGAGGCCTACGATCGCAGCAACGCCAACAAGCTGGCCGTGGGCAAGCTGCTCACCGTCGACAACCAGATCGATGTGACGACGGGCACGGTCAAGCTGCGCGCCCAATTCGATAACCAGGACGGCGCCCTGTTCCCGAATCAGTTCGTCAATATCCAGCTGCTGCAGGATACGCTGCACGACCAGACGATCATGCCCGCGGCGGCAGTGCATCGCGGCGCGCCCAATGGCGTCAACAGCACCTTTGTTTATCGCATCAAGGATGACAGCACGGCCGCCGTCGTGCCTGTGAAGCTGGGTATCGCTGACGGTGAGACCGTTGGCGTGCTCTCGGGCCTGTCCGTGGGCGATGTCGTCGTCACCGAAGGAGGCGATCGCCTGCGCGATGGCGCGCAAGTCGAATTGCCTGCGAATACTCCGATTCACACGCCGCCGAAAGAGACGGCGGCAACGGGCAGACACCGCGGCAACGGCGGCTTCCGTCGCGGCTCCGGGATGAATTCCTTCCGCCCGCGATGAAGATTGGCGTGCTGCGCGCAGGGCTCGCCGGGGAAGCCGCATGAATCCTTCACGCATTTTCATTCTTCGGCCGGTGGCGACCTCGCTGCTGATGATTGCGATTCTCGCCGTCGGCCTCATCGCCTACACCACTCTGCCCCTGTCCGCGCTGCCCGAGGTGGCCTACCCGACGATCCAGGTGCAGACCTTCTACCCCGGTGCGAGCCCGGAGGTCATCACTTCTGCCATCACCGCTCCCCTGGAGAAGCAGTTCGGGCAGATGCCCGGGCTCTCCCAGATGGCCTCGACGAGCTCCGCGGGGGCTTCCGTCATCACGCTGCAGTTCGATCTGTCGCTCGATATCGATGTCGCGGAGCAGGAAGTGCAGGCCGCCATCAGCGCCGCGCAAGTGCTGCTGCCGCAGGACCTCCCTGCCCCGCCGATCTATGCGAAGGTGAACCCGGCCGATGCGCCGGTATTGAGTCTGGGCATCACTTCTTCGGTGATGCCGCTCACCCAGGTCGAGGACCTGGCCGATACGCGCATCGCGCAGAAGATCGCCCAGACCAAGGGTGTGGGCGTGGTGAGCATCACGGGGGGCCAGCGCCCTGCCGTGCGTGTCATCGTCAATCCGCGTGCGATGGCAGCCTACGGCCTGAACCTCGATGATCTGCGGACCACCATCAACGTCGCCAATCAGAACGGCCCGAAGGGCACCCTCGATGGGCCGGCGCTCTCGTACACGATCAACACGAACGATCAGCTGAAGAGCGCCGACGAGTACGCCAACATCGTGGTGGCCTACAAGAACGGCTCCCCGGTGCGTTTGCGCGACGTGGCCAGCCTGGTCGAGAGCGCCGAGAACACCAAGCTCGGCGGCTGGATGAATAACACGCCCGCTCTGATCCTGAATGTGCAGCGGCAACCGGGCGCGAACGTCGTCGATGTCGTGAATCGCATCATGGCGTTGTTACCCGACCTGAAGACGTCGCTGCCCGCAGGCATCGAGCTCACCGTGCTCACCGATCGGACGATCACCATTCGCGCCTCGGTGCGGGATGTGCAGTTCGAGCTGACTCTCGCGGTCATCCTCGTGGTGCTCGTCATCTATCTGTTCCTTCGCAACATTCCCGCGACGATCATCCCCAGCCTGTCGGTACCCCTGTCGCTCGTCGGCACCTTCGCCGTGATGTGGCTCGCCGGCTTCAGCCTGAACAATCTCTCGCTGATGGCCCTGACGATCGCCACCGGATTCGTGGTCGACGACGCCATCGTGATGATCGAGAACATCGCCCGCTATATCGAGCAGGGTGAGCGGCCGCTCGATGCCGCCTTGAAAGGCGCCGGACAGATCGGGTTCACCATCATCTCCCTGACCGTATCGCTCATCGCCGTGCTGATCCCGCTGCTGTTCATGCAGGATGTGGTCGGACGGCTGTTCCGCGAATTCGCGGTGACACTGGCGGTCACGATTCTGATCTCGGCCGTGGTGTCCCTGACCCTGGTTCCGATGCTCTGCGCCAAGCTGCTGAAGCATCAGCCCTCCGACAAGGGCGGGTCGCATCAGTCCGGCAAGTGGTTCACGGCAGTCGTTGACTGGTACGGCCGCAAGCTGACCTGGGTGCTGGATCACCAGCGCCTGACGCTGCTCGTGGCGATCGGCACTCTGGTGGTCACCGCCGGCCTTTATATCCTGATCCCGAAGGGCTTCTTCCCCGACCAGGACACCGGCCTGATCCAGGGCGTATCGGATGCCACCGAGTCGGTGTCCTACGCGGCGATGGCCGAGCGCCAGCAGGCGCTGGCGCAGGTCCTTCTCAAGGACCCGGCGGTCCAGAGCCTCTCCTCTTTCATCGGCATCGACGGCAACAACGTCACTTTGAACAGCGGCCGATTCCTGATCAACCTGAAGCCCGCGGACGAGCGCAAGGCAAGCGTCGATGACGTCATCCGTCGCCTGCGGCAGGAGACCGCCAACGTTCCGGGCATCACACTCTACATGCAGCCGGTGCAGGACCTGACGCTCGATAACACCGTGAGCCGCACTCAGTACCAGTTCACGATGGAGAGCGCGGACGCGGCGGCACTGTCTACCTGGGCGCCGAAGCTGGTGACTGCGTTGCGCCAGCGGCCCGAGCTTCAGGAAGTGACCAGCAATCAGGAGGACAATGGGCTCGCATTGTCCGTCGTGATCGATCGCGACAGCGCTGCGCGGCTGGGTGTGAGCGTGGGCACGGTCGATAACGCGCTGTACGACGCGTTCGGCCAGCGCATCGTATCTACCATCTTCACCCAAGCGAATCAGTACCGCGTGATTCTCGAGGCCGATCCGGAGCGCTACAACTCGATCGACTCGCTGGCCTCGCTGTATGTGCCTTCGGCCGCGGGCGGCCAGGTGCCCCTGTCGGCGATTGCCAAGGTAAGCGTCGAGACCCGGCCACTGCTCATCAACCACATCGCGCAGTTCCCCGCGACCACCGTGTCCTTCAACCTGGCCGAGGGGGCCTCGCTCGGCGCCGCCGTCCAGGCAATCGAGGCGACCGAAGCCCAACTGGGCCTGCCCAGCAGCATTCACACGACGTTCCAGGGCGCGGCGCTGGCCTTCCGCAACAATCTGACCAACGAGCTGCTGCTGTTGCTCGCCGCCGTGCTCGTCATGTACATCGTACTGGGTGTGCTGTACGAGAGCTTCATTCACCCGGTCACCATTCTGTCAACGCTGCCCTCCGCGGGTATTGGCGCCCTCCTCGCGCTGATCATGGCGGGTGATGACCTGACGATCATCGCGCTCATCGGCATCATCCTGCTGATCGGCATCGTGAAGAAGAACGCGATCCTCATGATCGACTTCGCGATCGACGCGGAGCGCAACCAGGGCCTGCCCCCGC
>CAZLYG010000261.1:0-7438 GCA_964563075.1 uncultured Steroidobacteraceae bacterium
CCGGTGCCGCGACTCACCCGGCGCTACGTGACGGTGCACAACTACACCGACCTGCCGGAGATCACCCTGAGCCAGGTGCAGCACTTCTTCGAGCACTACAAGGACCTCGAGTCCACCAAGTGGGTCAAGGTCGTGGGCTGGGGCGATGCAGCCGAGGCGCAGGAGTTCATCATGCGCGCCATCGAGCGAGCGAAAGCAGCGCAGACGTAGCAACAGGAGGAGACGAACATGGTCAAGAGAGTGGCAGATGCACAGTGGCAGGGCGATCTGCAGAGCGGCGCGGGCTCCGTCGCGCTGGGCAGCGGTGCTTTCAAGGGCCCCTATTCCTACAAATCGCGCTTCGAGGAAGGCACAGGTACCAACCCTGAGGAGCTTCTGGGAGCAGCGCACGCGGCGTGCTACTCGATGGCGCTGGCGTTCGCGCTGGCGCAGGCGGGCCACCCTGCCACCCAGGTGCACACCAAGGCCACGGTGAACTTCGGTCCCGTACCGGGAGGCTTCGCCATTTCCCGCATCGACCTGCAGACCGAGGGCAAGGTGCCCGGAATCGACGCGGCGACGTTTCAGAAGTTTGCCGGCGAGGCCAAGGTGCAGTGTCCACTGTCCAAGGCCCTGGCCTCGGTCGAGATCACTCTGTCCGCGAAACTCGTCTAGGCACCTTTGGCTCCTGCCGCTCTGGCAGGCGCGGTGCTCTGAAGCGTCACTCGCTCGGCAAGCGCGCGATGCACGAATGAAACGCAGATGGAGCCCTCGCCTACCGCCGAGGCCACGCGTTTCACGCTGCCGGAGCGAACGTCACCTGCGGCGAACACGCCTGGGATATTCGTCTCCAGCAGATCCGGCGTGCGCGGCAGGGGCCAAGCCGTGATTTCTGCCGCGGTCAGCGCTGAGCCGGTCTTGACGAACCCGCGATCATCGAGCGCCACACAGCCCGCGAGCCATTGCGTGTGCGGCAGAGCGCCCGTCATCATGAAAACGTGCTGGATCGCATGCGTTTCGGTGCTGCCGCCGTGGCGGCGCCAGGTGATCCGCTCGAGGTGCTGCTCCCCGCGCAGCGCCGTGAGCTCGGTGCTGGAGTGCAGCGTGATTTGCGCACTCTCCTCGATCCGTCGGATCAGATAGTGGGACATGCTCTCGGCGAGGCCTTCGGAGCGCACCAGCAGATGCACGTGGCGGCAGGCTTCTGCTAAGAACACGGCGGCCTGTCCGGCGGAGTTGCCCCCGCCGATGATGGCGATCTCCTGTCCCTCGCACAGCTTGGATTCCATGTGCGTTGCGGCATAGTGCACGCCCGCGCCTATGAAGCGTGGCAGCTCCGGGAGATCCAGCGGACGATACTGTGCGCCGGAGGCGATCAGTATTGTCCGGGTGCGAACCGACGTCCCGTCCTCGAACTCGACGCAATAAGGCCAGGAGTCACAATGTAGCCGGGCCGCCCGCCACGCCACACTCAAACGGGCACCGAACTTCTGTGCCTGTGCCAGAGCGCGTCCGGAGAGTGCCTGACCTGAAATGCCCGTCGGAAAGCCGAGGTAGTTCTCGATCCGCGAGCTCGTGCCGGCCTGGCCGCCGGGGGCGATCGTCTCCACGACACGCACGTCGAGGCCCTCGGATGCCGCGTACACGGCGGCTGCCAGTCCTGCAGGGCCTGCGCCGACGATCAGCAGGTCGTGCACCTCATCCGGCTCGACCTGCGGGTTCAGGCCCAGATACTCGGCGACGGCCCGGTTGGTCGGGTTCTTGCAGATGTGCTTGCCCCGCCAGATCACAGCCGGGATGTCCTCGGGTCGCACGGCAAAGCGCTCGAGTATGCCGTGCACGTCCGGATCGCTCTCGATGTCGACGTTGACGTACGGGTAGCCGTTGCGCCCCAGGAATTCCCGCAAGCGCAGCGTATCGGCGGAGTAGCTCGAACCAATCAGCATGACATCGCCATGGCCTGTCGCAAGCAATCCCATGCGGCGCAGAATGAAAGCGCGCATGAACAGCTCGCTCAGATCGGCATCCGTCTGGACAATCGAGCGCAGTTGCTCGACCTCGACGGCAACTACGGTGCCCGCCTCCCTCACGCGTATGCGCGCGATGCCCGAGCTGCCGCGCAGGGTGCTCAATTCGCCCGTAAAGTCGCCTGCCGATAGCAGGGTCACGAACTCGTAGTCGGACGATGCCGGGGAATCTACCTCGAGCGTGCCCGCGACAACGACGAAGAACTCCCGGGGACGATCGCCGATGTCCTGCAGGACATCGCCGGCACGCGTCTGCAGCCGACGGCCATGTGCTTCCAGCCGCGCAATCTGCGCTGCCGTGAGCTTGGGAAACATCTGCGCACGGCGAGTCTCCAGGATCGGATTGGTCACGAGGCTCCCGCTCGAGCGGCTATGCGGACTGTCCGCAATATACGCTTATTTCCAGACCTTTCCGGTCACCGGATGAGGGTAGTGGAACGGCACCACGCGAGTGTGCGGCCAGGTGGCCGGGACCGACGGCAACAGGTCATCGGGCCCGTGCGGATCCTCCGGAAAAGCTCGTGTCAGCGCCGGAAGGTGCACCCCGCTGTTGGCCCAGCCCGGACCGTAGTCGGCCTGCCACAGCATGTTGTAGTTGAGCCGCTTGATCTTCCACACCCCGCGCTCCTTCACGTACAGGTTCTCGTAGATCCCGCCCTCCCAGCATTGGGCCGGGAAGTTGTTACCGATGCGCTCCTTCTTGCTCTCGTGCTGGCCGGCCATCAACAGCGCACGGAAGCGGGCCTTGGCACTGCGACCGTCAGCGGCGATATCGACGATGTCCTGCAGCTGCAGATGATCGAGCAGGAATCCATGCACCGGGCCGTTGTGCCCCCGGGTGAACAGGTTGCGGAACCAGTCGCAGTACAGGCGCCGTGCGCCGGCCTTGCCCCGGTAGATGCCATTCAGGAAGTACACCTCGCCATCGTCCGCAAACAGCTCGCAGGCCTCATCGTACAGGCACATGTCGATGTAGTAGCCGTACTTGAAATGCAGTGTCCGGACGGCATGCACGTCCTCCAGCCGCGCCAGCCTCCGCTCGATCTGCTCGAGGCGCGCCGCGGCGGGTTGCTTTGCAGCGCTGTCGTTGCGGCGCCGCGACGTGCTCCGGGTGCGGGCGGCTTGGCTCCGCGAGGCAATGCCGGCGGCAGGTTTCTTCTTCGCTCTGGCCATGGACATCTCCTGCTCTCTCGATGTGCGGGATTGTAACGTCGCATCGCCCGGCCGCACGCTTTGGGCGACGTTCGGACCGCAACGTAGTAGTCTTGCAAGCAAGCTTGGCGCTGTAGGAGTCCATCCTGAGTCCACCTGGCGCACGCGAACATCCGGCGGAAGACCGCGAAACTCTCGAGCGCCAGCTCGAGGTGCTGCGCGCCAGTGAAGAGCGGCTGCGCGCGATGTTCAATCATGCCGCCGTGGGCATCGCCGTGACGGATGTCAGCGGCCGCTTCGTCGATGCCAATCAACACATGCTGAGCATGCTCGGCTACACGCTGGAGGAGTTTCGCGGGCTCGCCGTCTCCGACATCACCCACCCGGCGTATGTGCGTACGACTCAGGAGCAGGTGCAACGCATGGTCGCCGGCGAGAGCTCGGGGTACATGCTGGAGAAACTCTACCTGCGCAAGGACGGCACGAGTGTGTGGAGCCGTACGCGGGTCACCCTGCTCAGAAACGCGGCGGGCGAGCCTCACCTGTTGATCGGAGCCATCGAGGACATCACCGACCGCAAGCTCGCCGACGATGCCTTGCGCGAGGAACGACGCATCCTGGAGGTTCTGAACGCCACCGGCGCAGCGATTGCCGCCCAGTTGGATCTGCAGACACTCGTCCAGACCGTCACGGACGCCGGTACTCAGATCAGCGGGGCGAAGTTCGGCGCCTTCTTCTACAACCTCATCAACAGTGCGGGAGAGAGCGTCCCGTTGTATTGCCTGTCCGGGGCACCGCGCGAGGCCTTCGAGAAATTCGGCATTCCGCGCAGCACCGCGGTGTTCAGCCCGACGTTTCGGGGTGAAGGTGTCGTGCGGTCCGCGGACATCACCACGGATCCCCGGTATGGGCAGATGCCGCCCCACTACGGGCTGCCCAAGGGGCATCCGCCCGTGCGCAGCTATCTGGCGGTGCCTGTCATTTCGCGCTCCGGCGAGGTCATCGGCGGCCTGTTTTTCGGTCATCCCGAAGCGGGTGTATTTACGCAGCGCACCGAACAACTCATCGTCGCCGTGGCCACTCAAGCGGCGACGGCCATCGACAACGCCCGGCTCTACGACGCCGCTCAGCGTGAGATCGCCAGCAGAGAGCGTGCCGAGGCCGCCCTGCGGGAGGCGGACCGACGCAAGGACGAGTTCCTGGCGACACTGGCCCACGAGTTGCGCAACCCGCTGGCGCCCATTCGCCAGGCCGCGTTGATATCACAGGCACCCACGGCGACCGAGACCCAGAAGCGGTGGAGCCACGACGTCATCAGCCGGCAGGTACAGCACATGTCGCTGTTGCTCGATGACCTTCTGGATGTCTCGCGCATTACCCGCGGCACACTGGAGCTGCGCCGGCAGCCCACGGAGCTGGCGGCAATCGTGGATGCCGCGGTGGAGACGGCTCGCCCCGCCATCGATGCCAAGCGGCACGAGTTGTTGGTCGACATCCCGAGCGCCGCGCCGCCTTTCTCCGCCGACCCGCTGCGGCTTGCACAGGTGCTGTCCAACCTGCTGACGAATGCCGCGAAGTACACCGACCCGGAGGGACAGATCCGACTGGGGGCTGCGATCAGCGCCGGGACCCTTTCGGTCAGCGTGACTGACAGTGGGATCGGCATTCCTGCCGAGGACATCGCCGGCGTGTTCGCGATGTTCTCGCAGGTCAAATCGACGCAGGACCGCTCAGAAGGCGGCCTCGGAATAGGCCTCGCCCTTGCCAAGGGACTGGTGGAGCTGCACGGCGGTACGCTCGAGGCACGCAGCCGCGGAGTTGGATTCGGCAGCGAGTTCATCGTGCGCCTGCCGCTTAGCGCGGTCGAGGCGCAGCCGAGCGTGCGCGGAACGGCGCAGCGCGCGCCCCGCCCCTCCAGCCGCAAGGTGCTGATCGCCGATGACAATCGCGATGCCGCGGAGAGTCTGGCCGTGCTGCTGCGCATGGATGGCCACGAGGTGACGATCGCCTACGACGGACCGCAGGCGCTGGCGATGCTCATGCAGGGGCGCCCCGAAGTGGCGTTGCTCGACATCGGCATGCCGGGACTGAATGGCTACGAGGTCGCCAAGCGCGTCCGTCACGCAACGCTGGGGCGGGGCATTACCCTGATCGCGGTGACCGGATGGGGGCAGGATCGGGACAAGGCCCAGGCGCGCGAGGCGGGATTCGACCATCACTTCACCAAGCCCGTCGACCCGGGACGTCTGAGCGAGTTGCTGCGTTCGGGGCGACTCCCGGGCTGAGACCGCCGCGCCGGGCGCGTTTCCTGCTTCCCCCTCGAGCGCAGCGGCGCTCAAGGTGTGGCTACGGGTAGGGTCGTCCCGGCGTCTTCGCCCAACAGGTGCAGCAATTCCTGCGCAATGCGTGCCAACCCATGCTCGATGGCGCCCCTGTCAGCTTCGTCCAGCTCGGAAACGAGGGTCGCCGTAAACCTCGTCCAGAAGGGATGGAATTTCGCATAGTGCGCCTCGCCCTCGGCGGTCAGCGAGAACTGCGGCGACCGGCGGTCCTGCGGGTTCTCTCGACGCTGCACCAGGCCGCGTCGGGCCAGGGTGGCGGCGGAGCGGCTCACCTCGGCCGGGTCAACGCAGGCCTGCCGCGCCATCTTGCGAACGGAGCCCTGCTTCAACATCGCCAGTTGCGCCACCACGCGCCACTCCGGGATCGAAAGCTGGGCCTTTTCCGCCAGCAGCCCTTCCATGTAGCGATCGATCAGCTTCGCTACGAGAATCAGGCGCAAAGGGAGGTAGGCCCGGCCACCGAGCTTCCACACAGCGTTGAGCATGCCCAGATCGACGTCGTCGCGACTCACGGAGCTGCGGGGTCGGGCGCGGCGTACGGCGGCTCGTTTCATTGGCATCGTATTCATCCGGCGGCAGAGACGGTCCATGGCGCCGGTAGTGTAATGTGTCCGTAAGAATGTGAGACGATCGTCGTGTCGCTTTGAGGATTTCCATCAGAGCACTCCCCCAGGAAGCCGCCTATGGGAAACAAACCGGACCTCACTCGCGGTATCCCCTTCCGCGACTTGCCCAACGGCGGCCCGATTCTGGGAACGGTCGGTGACGATGAAGTCATCGTGCTTCGGCACGGCGATGCGGTATTCGCCTGCGGTGCCTACTGCACCCATTATCACGGGGCGCTCATCGATGGCGTTGCAGACGGGGAGACGTTGCGCTGCCCGCTGCATCACGCCTGTTTCAACGTCCGCACCGGCGAAGCGCTGCATGCGCCGGCGCTGGACGCTCTGCAGCGCTGGCGCGTCGAGCGGATCGGCGACACGATCTTCGTACGCGAGAAGCTTCCCCCGAGCGCTGCGTCCGCCCGGGCGACCCCGGGAACATCCCCGCGTTCCGTCATCATCATCGGCGGAGGTGCTGCAGGCCTCGCCGCGGCGGAGATGCTCCGCCGGGAGGGATACGCCGGTAGCTTGACACTCATCAGCGCGGAAGATTCCCCGCCGTGCGATCGACCGAACCTCTCCAAGGACTTCCTGGCCGGCACGGCACCGGAGGAATGGATGCCACTGCGACCGCCGCAGTTCTACAAACAGCAGCGCATCGAGCTGTTGCTCAATACCCATGTTTCCTCCCTCCATACTGAACGCAAGCGGGTGAAGCTCGAGAGCGGGCGTGAGCTCGAGTACGACGCACTGCTGCTGGCCACGGGCGCCGATCCCGTCAAAATCGATATTCCGGGTGCCCCCGCCTCCAAGGTGTGTTATCTGCGCTCCTTCGCCGACAGCCGCGCGATCGTTGCGAAAGCAGCGACTGCGAAGAGCGTCGTCGTCGTCGGTGCCAGCTTCATCGGGCTGGAAGTCGCAGCATCGCTGCGCGAGCGCTCACTCGAGGTGCACGTCGTCGCACCGGAGAATGTCCCCATGCTGCGGACTCTGGGCGCGGAGGCAGGGCGTTGGGTACAGACGCTCCATGAGTCCCACGGCGTGCAGTTCCACCTCGGCAAAAGCCTGCAGCGCATGGACAGCCGACGGGCGATTCTCAGTGACGGCACGGGCCTGGACGCGGATTTCGTCGTGCTGGGCGTCGGGGTCAGGCCGTCGATCTCGCTGGCGGCTTCGGCCGGCCTTGCAGTCGATCGGGGTGTCCTCGTCAACGAGTACCTGGAGACCTCGGCTCCTGGGGTCTACGCGGCCGGTGACGTCGCGCGCTGGCCCGACCCTCACTCCGGCGAGCGCATCCGGGTGGAGCACTGGGTCGTGGCCGAGCGGCAGGGGCAGG